>PMHC01000084.1:5249-5400 GCA_003156495.1 Acidobacteriaceae bacterium | reverse complement strand
CAAAAGCTAGGGACCGGGGGCAGCATCATCTTTGGTGATTTGACATCGTCACCGGGATCGAGGACACCGGCCCGGCGAAAGATGAGAATTGATTTGAGGCGAAATTCAGGAACAGACAGGCGAGAGGGAAAAACAGATACGACTACGCCCT
>PMHC01000084.1:0-5196 GCA_003156495.1 Acidobacteriaceae bacterium | reverse complement strand
AAGATGACCGCCGACCAGGTGGTAAGCCGCGTGAGCACATTGGCCGCGGCGCGAGGCCCAAAGGCGGTCTGCGAACCCTGCCCGCCAAAAGCGCCGGCCAGATCGGCCGAGCGGCCCTGCTGCAGCAGAACGACGCCGATCAGGAAGAAGCACACGATGATGTGTACCGTAATTACGAAGTAAAACAGAATTTGCATTTTCTTGGGCAGCTTTCTAAGAGCCCATGACGGCCGGAACAGATTGCGCGCCGGCCCGGGCAAAGATCTTTTGGTGCGGAAGGCGGGACTTGAACCCGCATGCCTTTTGGGCACCACCCCCTCAAGATGGCGTGTCTGCCAATTTCACCACTTCCGCATTCGTACTCAAGAAGTATACCAAATGCTAGATTCAGTGGAAGGTGTGGAAGCGGGACAAAAGAGATAAGCGGCAAGATAATTGTTTCCAGCCGCTTCTTGCGCGGGTTTCCGGGCTTTTCTGCCGGTGGAAAATTTGCCGCCGGGTATACACTCATCGCAAGCATATGCGCACAGCACCTTTTGCATTCCTCGTTGTCGCCCTTCCCGCTCTGCTCTGGAGCCAGAGTTCCGTTAAACCGACTATGACCGCATCGAAAACGCAGACCGCAGCGGCGGTGCATCGCTCCGCCATCGTCATCGACACGCACGCCGACACGCCGCAACGCTTTCTCGACAGCCACTACGACCTGGCCGAGCCGCTCAAAGGCGGCGACTTCAATCTGGAGACGGCGCACAAGGGCAACCTGGGCGCGGAGTTCTTCTCGATTTGGGTCGATCCCGGCCCGAACAAGGGTCAATACGCGCGCCGCACGCTGGAGCTGATCGACGCGGTGAAGCAGCAGGTGGCCAAACACCCCGATCAGATGGAGCTGGCGACCTCGCCGGCCGATATAGAACGGGCGCACCGCGAGCACAAGCTGGCGGCGCTGATGGGCATCGAGGGCGGCCACTCGATTGAGGACTCGCTCGGGCTGCTGCGGCAGTATTACGCGCTGGGCGTGCGCTACATGACGTTGACCTGGGCCAATTCCAACAACTGGGCCGACAGTTCCGGCGACATCAACGACAAAAGCGTGGCCCACACTAAGAACGGCCTGAGTGAATTCGGCGAAGAGGTCGTCCACGAGATGAACCGGCTGGGCATGATGGTCGACATTTCTCACGTCTCTGATCGCACCTTCTATTGGACGCTGCGCATCACGCGCGCGCCGGTGATCGCCTCGCACTCCTCGGCGCGGGCGCTGTGCAATGCGCCGCGCAATATGACCGACAACATGCTGCTGGCGGTGGCGCACTCGGGCGGCCCGGAATCAAAGGGCGGCGTAGTGCAGGTGAATTTCTACTCCGGATTTTTGTCGCAGTCATATCTCGACGCGCAAAAGGCGATCGAGCCGGAGGTCAATAAACAGATCGACGAACTGAAGGCCAAAAACAAGGCCGAGGGCAAGGAAACCACGGCGGCCGAGATCGAGCAGCTTGAGCGCACGGCGGCCGACCGGATTCCGCGTCCGCCGTTGTCGATTCTGATCGACCACATCGACCACATCGCCAAGGTGGGAGGAGTGGACCACGTAGGCCTCGGCTCCGATTTCGACGGCGTCAACGGCCAGCTCCCTGAAGGCCTTGATTCGCCGGCAGATCTGCCCAAAATCACAGCGGCGCTGATAGCCCGCGGCTACTCCGCCGAAGNNCCGAGGATTGCCGCAAGATTCTGGGCGGCAATCTGCTACGCGTCTTCCGCGAGGTGGAGCAAACCGCCAGAGAGATGCACGGCGAAGCGCAGCGACCGCGAATCGTCGAGAAGCAGCCGGCGGGGCAGTAGCAAGATTTACCGCAGTTCTTGCATTTCCGATATGGACCACTCACAATGGTCCATATCGGAGGCGGATCATGTCCACCACAACAACCAGCAAAAACTCGATCGGCGTCACCGCCTTCAAAGCGCAGTGCCTCGGCCTGATCGACGACGTAGTTCAAGGAAAAACCGATCGCATCGTTTTGCTCAAGCACAATCGCCCGGTTGCCGCAGTCGTTCCGATACGCGAAAACAAGAATAACGATTTGCCCGAGTTGTGGGGAGCGATGCGCGGAACGGTCACGATTGCACCCGGGGTCGATCTGACGGAAAGCACCGGAGAGATCTGGGAAGCGGAGCAGTAAGTGGCCGCCCCAGTTTTGCTCGACACCTGCGCGGCCATCTGGTTGATGGGCGGAGAGCCGCTTTCCAGCGCCAGCCGCATGGCCATACGCAACGCACGGCAGGCCAATGTCGGCGTCTATGTTTCGCCCTTTTCAGCCTGGGAGATCGGCACGCTGACCGCGAAAGGGAAAATTCATCTCACGCTCTCTTCTGAAGTGTGGTTTGAAACGCTGCTGAGCCAACCCGGCGTCCGTCTGGCGGCATTAACGCCGAAAATTTTGCTGGCCTCGACGACGCTTCCCGAAACGCCCCCCAACGATCCGGCGAATCGGATTATCGCCGCCACGGCACGCACGATGGGATTCACCGTCGTCACGCGCGACGGAAAGTTGCTGGAGTACGCGCGGCAAGGTCACATCCGCGCCGTCGCCTGCTGAAACAGGAAACGCGCGAAATCTCGCGCCGTATACTGACATTTCACGCACTTCCTTCAACAGGAGACTATTGATGAGCTTATTTTCACGGCGATTTGCCGCGTTACTTGCGGCTGTGTTTTTGATGGCTACGGTTTCAACCCGCGCCGAAGACGACAAGGCGGCGAAAGATAAATCCGCCGCGCCGGCCCCGGCGGCAGACTCCACGACACAGGGCACAATCGACGCCGGCGGCCAGCACATCGCCTACACGGCGGTTGCCGGAACCCTCACCGTCGGCGCCACGGACGTGCAGGACGCGCAACTCGGGCTGGACGGCAAGCCGCTCGCCGGCAGCCAACTGGCGCTGGACGAGCCCAAAGAGCCCAAGGACGCCGCACCGGTGGCGCGGATGTTCTACGTGGCCTACTTTAAGAAAGACGCCAAGGCTGAAGACCGGCCGATTACATTCCTTTATAACGGCGGTCCGGGCAGCTCGACAGTATGGCTGCACATGGGCTCGCTCGGCCCCAAGCACGTGGTCACGATGGGCGACACGCACCTGCCCGCAGCACCGTACAAGATGGTCGACAATCCATACTCGCTGCTCGATACCAGCGATCTGGTCTTCATCGACATGCCCGGCACCGGCTTTGGACGGCTGCTCGGCAAAGACACCGACAAATCCTTCTGGGGCATCGATGGCGACGCCAACGCCTTCGCGCGCTTCATCGTGCGCTTTGTCACCAAATACAACCGCTGGAACTCGCCCAAATTCATCTTCGGTGAAAGCTACGGCACCACGCGCTCGGCGGTGCTGGCCGACCTGCTCGAGAACCGGCACGACATGGATCTGAATGGCGTGATTCTGCTGTCTCAGATCTTCAACTTCACCACCGACATCGATATGCCAGACGCGAATCCCGGCGTCGATCTGCCCTATGAGATGGGACTGCCCACCTACGCCGCCACGGCCTGGTACCACAAAAAGCTGACCACGCAACCGGCGGCGCTCGAGCCGTTTTTAGCCGAGGTCGAGCAGTTCGCCATGGGCCCCTACGCGCACGCGCTGGCGCTGGGCACGGATTTGAGCGCCGAAGAAAAACAGCAGACGGCTGAAAAGCTGCATGAGTACACCGGACTACCGGTGGCCTACTGGATCAAGGCCAATCTGCGCGTGAATGGCGGCGAATTTGAAAAAACGCTGCAAGACGACGCCAATCTGACGACGGGCAGACTCGACACACGCTACTCGGGTCCGCATCTTGATCCGCTGAGCCAGTCGGCCGAGTACGATCCGCAGTCTTCAGCAATCTCGTCGGCCTACGTGTCGCTCTTCAACGACTACGTGCGCCGGGATTTGAAATACGGCGAAGGACAAACCTATATGCCCGAAATCTACGGCGAGGCGCATTGGGACTTTAAGCACCACGGCAACGATATTGGCGTGAATGTGGCCAACGATCTGGCCGAGGCGATGAAGATCAATCCGCGGCTGCGGGTAATGGTCAACGGCGGCTATTACGATTTGGCGACGCCGTTTTTCACCGCGCAGTACGAAGACAAGCACCTGCGCATTCCGCAATCGTTGGCTAAAAACATCGAGTATGACTGGTACGAGGCCGGACACATGGTCTACGTCAGCGATGATTGTCTCAAGCAGTTGCACGACCGCGTGGCGGCCTTCATCAAGAGCGCAGACAGCGCGCGGTAGAGCCTTAGCCAGGCGGCTCACTCGCCCGTGAGCCGCTTGGCGTAAAGATAAGCAGCACGGCTGCTGGCGTAAAAGCGCTCTTCCCTACCCTGGCGCAGATAACCGCTGGATTCGTAAAGAGCAATGGCGGCCAAGTTTTCCGTTTCCACATGCAGCCAGATAAAAGACGCGCCGGCAGCGGCGGCCGAAGCTGCAACGCGACGTAAAAGCTCGGCGCCCAGGCCGCGCTTGCGCCACGCGGGAGCGACTTCGATGGTATCGATATAGGCCGCCGTTTCGCCCGTCTCCTGCGTCCACTCAACAATTGCGAAGCCCGCCAAGACGCCTTCTTCTTCGGCGATCCAGGTTGCGGCGTTGGAGCTGCCGACAAGTTTGCTCATGTAGGCGCGGCTGAAGCGCAGCGGCAGCGCGAAACACGATTGCTCGACGGCGTATAGCGCGTCAAAGTCGCGGGGCTGGTAGAGGCGATAGAGCATTTTTACCATTGGTGTATAGGAATTAAAGAGCGCAGAGTTGACGCGAACACCTGTGAGCGGCAACCTTCTACCTCATTCCGCACTCTACAGAATGGGTAAAAATGCTCTAGAACATTTGGTTGAATAGGCGCTATCCCACTTCCGCCGTCCGCCGCGGCGGACGGCGGAAGTGGGGCACCCCGACGTTGACCGAAAAAATTCTCTCGATGCTCAATGCAAAAGGCCGTCCGCTTGAAGCGGACGGCCTTTTTACATGCGTGCAATGGCCGCGATTAGTCGACTTTGGATTCGAGGTCAGAGATGACATCGAAGAAGCGCTGGTCGAGCTTGCGGTTGGAAGAGATGGCATCCTTGATGGGAATGTCGGTGATGTCGGTGCCTTGCAGAACGGCAATGCGGCCCCACTTTTTGTCGTGGACCATGTCGATGGCGTGCA
>PMHC01000310.1 GCA_003156495.1 Acidobacteriaceae bacterium | reverse complement strand
CGGCTTCGCTGGGCGACCGCAATCCAGGCGTGAATGCCAGCATTCAGATCCAGGTCGGTTATTCGTTCTGGAAATAATGGAGGTCTTGTCCTCCGCTTTGGTGGAGGTTCCCCAGGGGGGTGAAATAACAATGAGCGGGCCGATTGTAGAGTGCGTCCCGAACTTCTCAGAAGGAACGGACACAGCGCGGGTCGAGGCGATTATCGCGGCCATGCGCGTGGATGGGGTGCGTCTGCTGGACTGGTCAATGGACGCCGATCACAATCGTTCCGTGGTGACGGTGGCTGGCGATCCGAAGGCCGTGGTGGAAGCGGCGGTGCGCGGCGCGGGCAAGGCTGTGGAACTGATCGACCTGACCACCCAGCACGGCGCTCATCCGCGCATCGGCGCCGCGGATGTGATTCCGTTTGTGCCGGTGAAGGGAATCAAGCTGGAGCAATGCGCACTGCTTGCCCGGCAGGCGGGGCTGGAGATCTGGAAGCGCTACGGCGTGCCGATTTATTTTTATGAGGCGGCGGCTTCGCGGCCGGATCGCGTGAATCTGGAGGATGTGCGGCGGGGGCAGTTCGAAGGGCTGAAAGAGGTCGTGAAGAAGGACCCGGCGCGGCGGCCAGATCTGGGCGGTCCGGAGCTTCACCCAACAGGCGGCGCCAGCGCCGTAGGCGCCCGTAAGTTCCTGGTGGCCTACAACATTTATTTCAACTCCTTTGATGTGGCCGTGGTGCGGGCCATTGCGCGGGAGATTCGGGCATCTTCGGGCGGGCTGAAGGGTGTCAAGGCCATGGGGGTACTGGTTCATGGCCGGGCGCAGCTTTCCATGAACATTACTGATTTTGAGGTTACGCCCATTTCTCAGGTTTACAGCAAGGCCGCGGGGTTAGCCGCCCGGTATAAGGCAGCGATTACCGAAGGCGAGGTGATCGGGCTGATTCCGGAGGCGGCTTGCGAGCGGGAAAGCGAGTGGATGCGTCAATTAGTCAGGTTCGATGCTGAGACCAAGATTTTGGAGCGGAGATTGGAGCGGCCGCTGTCTTGGCCGGAGGATTGAGGTTGGCATTGCACCCTGGCGCCAGTTGCGCCGGACGAATCTATGTGAATGGGTCTGGGAGGGAGAAATTGTTGAAGTATTCGGTTCGATTTTTGGCGGTAGTCGCGCTTTTGTCCGCGGCGATGTCCGTACCGGCCGCGCAGTTGTCGACGGACGCACGCGGAGCGATTCCGCATGAAGTGCAGCAACTGGTGGTGATCGACTATCGTGCGATGCAGAATTCGTCGGCGGCGATGAATCTGCGTAACCACATTATGCCGCCGCAGTTGAAGCAATTCGACGATGCTTTGACTCGTTCGGGGCTGAATGAGAATCACGACGTGGATGAGTTGGCATTCGCGCTCTTTCGAACCGCGTCGGGAAGCGACGTGCTGGAAACGGTTGGTATTGCGCAGGGACAGTTCGATGTGCAGTCGATTGTCTCCAGTTTTCACCGGCGTAAGGTGAAGGCCACGATTGTGCGCTCCAACAGCATCTATCCGATGACCAAGACCGGGATGGTTTTGTGCTTTGTCGATCCGTCGACGATGGTTTTCGGAGACAAGGAAGCTGTGATCAAGGCGCTGGATGTGCGCGACGGCCAGGCACGGAGCATGTTGAGCAACGGCGCGATGATGAGTGCGATGCAAAGCGCCGATTCGGCGCCGCTATGGAGCATTCTGGACGCCAAGGGAACGCAGACCGTGCTCAAACAGCTTTTGGGCGAGGCCGGGTCGGTGACGGATTTAGAGAGCGTGCGCAAGCGGCTGGAAGTCTCGTGGTATTCGATGGAGTTTCAGCATGGCGTGCGTTTCGGCTTGACGATCGAAACCGGCGACACCTTTGCCGCGGCTACGGTTTCATCGCTGCTTTCGGCGGCGGTGATGGTGCGTAAGATGAGCGCCTCCGACGCGGAAAAGGCGGCTCTGAGCGATACGTCGATCAGTTCCAGCGCGGGCAAGCTGATGGTGCGCTTTGCCGCCTCCGACGCCGAGTTCGGCAGTCTGTTGCAATCGCAGCTCTTCCGCAGCATGGTGCATTGACAATAACTTGGTTTGCACGCGCGTTGTGCATCGAATTTAATAACCGTGATTGTTTTTAAACGCGGGAGGGTTGTCGGTGAGTTCTATTTTGCCGGCGGGCGCTCCCGCATTTTCTTCAGTGCGGTAAGCGCAGGCGCGATTGCGTCCGCTGCGCTTGGCCTGATAGAGAGCCTTGTCGGCTTGCTCGATGATCGAAGCGGCCTGCAGTCCGAATTTGGGAACGAGCGTGGCGCAGCCAACGGATACCGTGACGATGCCGATGGGATTGGAATCGTGAACGATATGGCGGCTGCGCATGATCGCGCAGATGTCGCGGGCTAGCTGTATGGCTCCATTGCCGGCGGTATTGGGCAGGATGACGGCAAATTCTTCTCCGCCGAAGCGGGCGACGATGTCGCTTGGCCTGGCGACGGCTGCTAGCGCGGCTTCGGCGATCTGCTTCAGACAGCTATCGCCGCGTAGGTGACCATAGCTGTCGTTGTAGGTCTTAAAGAGATCGACGTCGATCAGCAGCATGGAGAGCGGTTTGCTATCGCGCATGCCGCGGCGCCATTCGGTCGCGAGGGTCTGATCGAATTGGCGGCGATTAGCCAGGCCGGTGAGCGCGTCGGTGATCGCCAGCGATTCGAGGGCATGGTAGGCGTTTTGCAGTTGCTGCTCGGCGAGTTTGCGTTCGGTAATCTCGCGAACGCTGCTCAAGATTCCTTCCGGTATGTTCGTGACCGTATTCCGAATTGTTCGCAGGCTGGATTCAATCCAGATATAGTCGCCTTCGCGCGTTTGCGCGCGGTATTCGATCAGTGCGCCATCCTTGCCGTTGCGTAATTCTTGCAGCGCTGCTTGAATTTTGGGGCGATCTTCGGGGTGCGCCATTTCGAGACTGCGATGCTGAAGCAATTCCTTTGCGTTCCATCCGCTCCAGTTGGCACAGCCGGAGGAAACGAATGTCCGATGACCGCTGAAGTCGGCGATGATCAGCACGTCGCGGGAATTTTCAGTGACAAGTTGATACTTGGCTAGCGCTTCGTGCAGACGGCGTTGCGTGGCGTCTAGATCTTCTAAAACCACGCTGACGCCATAGATGGTCAACATGGTGGTGGCGACGAAGATTTGCAGGATAAACGCCGGCTCCAGCAAGGAGAGCGCATGATAGGAGGCGAATGGTCCAAAATCATGGACGGTAAACCAACCGCCAACGGCCGCGATGAAGGTGGTGGAGGCCGCGGCCCAGCCCAAACCAAGGCGAAAAAGAATCAAAATAAGAAGAGGGTAAAGGAGGAAGGAAAGCGGCGCCTGGGCTTGGGAAAAGATTACGCAGGTGGCGGCAGCGAGCAGAAGCGGATAGGAGAGCTTCCATCCTGTGCCCAGAAAGTTTTTAATGCGCGTACGGAAAATAGCGACGCAGGCGGGCGTTGTAATGCAGACGCCAAGGGCATCGCTGGTAAACCACTGTGATAGTGAAGTTGAGAAGATACTGTGCAGCCAGAGCGACTCGACCAGTGCATAAGAGAATGCACAGGCCAGCGGGCTAGCCAGAACGGCAATGAAGAAAAAACGGAAGAGATAGGTTCGATTGGTGAATTGCGGAAGCTGTGCCGATCGGCGGCGTAGGAGAAAGGCGCTGAGCAGTGCTTCACTTAGATCCAGTGGCATGTCGATGACATAGACTTGCCACGCCGTATGGATGCAGGCTGTGCCAAGCGCATGCCCGACGAGCGCCGCGCCGAGATAAGCTGGCCAGCGCCTTCGTGGTGCCAGCAGCAGGTAGGAAAGTAGAACACCGTTGGCAACCCAAAACAGATTGCCTTCATAAATAGTGCCAGCAATGCCTGTGGTGAGTGCAACCACGGTTCCGCAACCGAGTAGGCGTAAAGCAAAACCGTGCGCCCTCAGCCAGCTGCCAAGCGGCTTATGTGAATCAGGCATGGGGATAACGTGCATTCTTGCTCTCCCTAAATTACTTATCGGGGCGAATGCGCGCGGCAACAGGCGAACTGCACAATAAGTTGTGAATATCGATGACTTTCGGCAGAAGATGAGGACAAAAACGAGTTGGAATTACGATTTCAATAGAAATACTGAGCTGAAATATTCGCGCGGCAATTCGATGGCGATAAATCGAAGATATTAAAGACGATAATGGCGAGGCAACCGAGCGCTGCCGGGAGGCCCAAAATGGTATCGACGGCGGACAATTGCCGCCGCCGATGCTGCGATTGTTAAAATTTATTGTTTCCCGAGCTGCTTTTCCAGCCGATCCAGGCGTTTGAGCAGTTCCGGAAGGCGCTGGAAGATGGTGACGGCGCGTAACCAGGTGCGATTGTCGAAACCCGGCGAGCCGGAGATCATTTTTCCGGGTGGCACATCGTGGGAGACGGCCGATTGGGCGGTGAGAATGACGCCGTCGCCGACGGTGCAATGGCCAGCAATGCCGACCTGACCGGCGAGGATGACGTTGTTGCCGATGACCGAGGAGCCGGCCAGTCCGGTTTGCGAGCAGAGCAGCGTGTTCTGGCCGATTTTGGAGCCATGGCCGACCTGCACCAGATTGTCGATTTTTGAGCCGTCGCCAACTTCCGTTGCGCCAACGGTGGCGCGGTCGACTGTTGCGTTGGCCTGAATGTCGACGTGGTTGCCGATGCGCGTAGGGCCGGATTGCGGAATTTTGGTCCAATGGCCTTGCTCGTCTTTGGAGAAACCGAAGCCGTCGGCGCCGACGATGACGCCGTTTTCCAGCGTCACGTAGTCACCCAGAATGCAATTTTCGCGGACGACCGAGTGGGCATGGGCGAAGAAGTGGCTGCCGGCCTGAACGCCGGGGTAGAGCACAACGTGAGGCAGAATCGTGGCGTGGTCGCCGATACGGACGTTGGGGCCGATGACAACATATGCGCCGATGTGGACCTCGGAGCCGATGACGGCGGTGGGATCAATGACGGCCGTGGGATGAATGCCGGGAGCGTAGCTGGGCGGCTGATAGAAGATTCCCAGCGCGCGCGCAAAGGCGTGATAGGGATTGCTGATGCGCAGGGTCGCGACGGAAATTTCTTGAAAATCCGGCGCGACAACAACGGCGGCGGCGTGAGTAGAGCGAGCCAGCGCCGTGTAGCGCGGGTTGGCGACGAAGGTTATTTCGGTCGGGCCGGCTTCTTCAATGCCTTTGACGCCGGTAATTTCCAACTCCGGGTTGCCGCGGAGTTCCGCGCCTAGACGGCTTGCTAATTCTCCAAGCTTCATTGATGAGATTGTAGCGGAATTGCGGGCTGTGTGGTTTCAACAGGAGGTGCCTGAAGCGTGTGGGCGGCTGACTGGGCCGCGCCAAGCGTTGCACCGGGCGCGATACCGAGAACGAGCGTGGCGGCCGCGGCCAAGAAAAGTGCGGCGATAACGGCCGCGCCGAAGGCCGGTTTTGGCGCGGCTGGTTGATTGTTTTCGGCTGGCCGCTGAACGGAAGCCAGAGCGAAGCGCAGGTAGTAGGCCGCGGCGAGGCCAGAGTTGAGCAGGCCGATGATGACCAGAGCGATCGCGCCGCCGTCCATGGCGGTCGAGAAGGCGTAGAACTTGCCGAAGAAGCCGCCGGTAAAGGGAATACCGACGAGGGAGATGAGGAAGAGGATCAGCAGGCTGCCCGAAAGCGGCGAGCGGTAGAGCAGACCGCGGAAGTCTTCAATGACGGAGAGTTGTTCGTCGTATCCGGCCACCAGCGCGATGACGGCGAAGACGCCGGCGTTCATGGCGGCGTAGGCGACGGTGTAAAAGCTGGCGGCGGCGATGCCGTTGGCGCCGACCCCGGCGAAGGCGGCAATCAGGTATCCGGCGTGGGCGATCGAGGAGTAGGCCAACATGCGCTTGACGTTTTTTTGGCGCAGGGCGGCGAAATTGCCGACGGTCATCGAGAGAATGGCGACGATCCAGAGCAGCGGCGTCCAGAGCGTGTGCAGGTTGGGAAAGATCTCATAGACAACGCGGAGCAGCAGCGCGAAGGCGGCGGCTTTAGGGGCGGTCGAGAGTAATGCCACGACAGGCAGCGGCGCTCCTTCGTAGACATCGGGCGTCCAAACGTGGAAGGGCGCGGCGGAAACCTTGAAGAGAACGCCGACCAGCATCAGCGCCAGCGCGGCCAGCACAAAGCCCTGGTTTTGCGCGGTGGGAATGAGGTGGGCGAGCGCGTAGATCTGCGTGGTGCCGGTGGCGCCGAAGACGAGCGCAATGCCGTAAAGGAAAAACGCGGTAGCGAAGGAGCCGAGGAGGAAGTACTTGATGGCGGCCTCGGGGCCTTTGGCCGTCTGTTTGCGGTAGCCGGTGAGGATGTAGGTGGAGATCGAGGAGATTTCCAGCGCGATGAAGACGAGCAGCAACTCGACGGCCGAGGTCATCAGGCACATGCCGACAGCGCCGAAGACGATCAGCGCGTAGAACTCGCCCTGATGGTGGCTTTGGGCGGGCAAGGTGTCGAGCGAGAGCAACAGCACGACGAGCACGATTCCGCAGATGAGAACGTGGAAGAAGACGGTAAAGGCGCTGGTTTCGACGGTGGAGTAAAAGCCCGTGCCCTGCGGTAGCGAAAGTTGCCAGAGGCTGGTCCAAATCGCGGCGGTGCTTCCGATGGCGGCGACCCAACCGAGAGGCCGGCGAGGCCAGGATGTTGGCAGCGAGGCGTCGATGAGCATGATAACGACGCCGGTCAGCGTGAGCACGACTTCGGGAAGGATGCGGAATATGTCGGGAACCTGATTCACCGCTGCACCTCCCGCGGAGATTGGATTGGGGCCGGAGCGTTATCGGGCGAAACGAATACGATGCGCGGCTGTGGAATTGCTGGCGAGTTCACGGCTGGTTTGGGTTGCGCGTCGAGATGCACGCCGGACTGAATCTGGTTGAGCCAAAGCGCGGGAGAGACTCCCATGAAGAGCATGAGCAGAAGCAGCGGCGTGAGCGCGGCCAGTTCGCCGCGGTAAAGATCGACAGGCGGTTTGGTTGCGACGAGCGCACTCTCGGGCCCATGAAAGAGCCGCTGCACAAGCCAGAGCATGTAGGCCGCGCCGAGAATGACGCCGACGGCGGCGGCGATGGCCCAGCCACGGCTGACCTCGGTGAAGGTGGAAGAGAAGATCAGGAACTCGCCGACGAAGCCGCTCAAAAGCGGCAGGCCGATCATGCCCAGCGTGGCGAGGACGAAGTAAGTGGCCGCGCGCGGCAGCTTCGAGGCCAGCCCGCCGTAGTCGGGAATCTGGCTGCTTCCGTAGCGAAGCTCGATTGCGCCCAGCAGCAGGAACAATGCGCCGTCGATGATGCCGTGGGAAAGAATCTGATAGATCGCGCCGGTCCAGCCGGTGAAGGTAAAGCCATAAATGCCAAGCACGATCAGGCTGAGATGGCTCAGCGCGGCGTAAGCGAGCAATCGCCAAAAGTCGCGCTGGACAAGGGCTAGACACGCGCCGTAAAGAATGCCGATGACGGCCAGAGCGATGAGCAGCGGAGCGATTTGCCGCGCCTGAACGGGGAAGAGTCCGATATGGAAGCGGAGCATGGAGTAGAGGCCGAGCTTGCCGGCGACGACCATGGCCAGAGCGACGGGCGCTTCATTGTAGGTGTCGGCCAGCCATCCGTGGAGCGGAAAGACGGGTACTTTGACCGCGAAGGCGAAGAGAAATGCGAGTGCGACCCAGAAGAGCGCGCCAGCCGGCAGCACGGCGATTTGAGATTGCAGCTCGACGAAGTTGAAGGTGCGGGTTTGCGTGTAGAGCCACAGAATGGCGACCAGCAGCGGCGCCGAGGGAATGAAGGTGAAGAGGAAGAATTTGAGCGCGGCGCGGGGGCCGTTTTTGCGGCCATACATGGCGATGAGCACGGCCATGGGGAGAAGCGACAACTCCCAGAAGGCGTAGTAGAGAATCAGATCCAGCGAGACGAAGACGCCGAACATGGCGGTCTGCTGGACGAGAAAGAGCGAATAGAAAACTTTGCGGCGGCTCTCGATGGCATTCCAACTGGCGACGACGCCGATGGGCGCCAGCAGGCCGACGAGCACGACCAGCCAGAGACTTAGGCCGTCAATGCCGACGTGATAAAAGATCGCCGGGTTTTCGATCCAGGGCTGGTTGACCTCGAACTGAAAGCCAGATTGGCCGGCGGCGAAGTGCGCGGGCAGATGGAGCGTCAGCAGAAAAGTGACCAGAGTCGTGGCGAGGGCGATCCAGTTGGGCAGCTTGGCGCGGTCGGGCGCGAGAGAGACGGCCAGAGCGCCGGCCAGCGGAGCCAGCAGGATGAGAGCGAGGATGGAGTAATTGATGGCAGTCATCTAAGGCCTCGCTCCGAAATGAAGAACGGTAATGTTATAGAACGGTTCGGCGTGCAGCAAGGAGAGGTTTAAACTTTGCGGCCAGCCAGCCAGCAGCACGAAGAGCAGCAGCGCTGCGGCCGCTGCTGCCAGCCATGCGGCGTAAGAGCGCAGATTGCCGGATTGCCAGCGTTGCAGAATCATGCCGGCAAAGTTGGCGATGCCGGCCAGCAGCCAGGCAGCTCCGCCGAGAATCGCGAAATCGACGACCCATCCTAAAAAGTATTTTGAAATCGCCAGCAGCGGCCTCACGATCGCCGCGCCGTAGATTTCATCGACAAAGTATTTGTTGGCGAGCAGCTTGTAGCCAGTGGGCAGCGCGGCGGCAAGCTGTGCCGGGCGGCTGCTGCTTTCGCAGTAGAACAGGTGCGCGATAAGCCAGCCGAGCAAGGCAACGGCGACGGCCGCACCGCTTAGGATCAGCTCAAGATGCGGTGAAGCGGAGGCTTGCTGGTGCGCGCCGACGACAGGCGTGAGAAAGGCCGTGAAGCGTTCGATGCCGATCCAGCCGCCGCCGATCGAAAGCAGCGCAAGCACGATAAGCGGCGCGAGCATCGTCCAGGGACTTTCGTGCGGATGAACTTCTGGCGAGCGCGCTTTGCCGAGGAAGGTCATGTACCAGAGGCGGAACATGTAAAGCGAAGTGAGCAGCGCCGTGACGAGGCCTACGAACCAGAGCAGCTTGCCGCCAGGGCCTTGCACGAAAGCGGCGTAGAGAATGGCGTCTTTAGAGAAGAATGCGGCCAGCGGCGGAAAGCCCGCGATGGTGAAGACCGCAATGGTCATCGTCCAGAAAGTGACGGGAATCTTCTTCCATAGGCCGCCCATCTTGCGCATGTCCTGTTCGCCGCCAAGCGAGTGAATGACGGAACCGGCGGCGAGGAAGAGCAGCGCTTTGAAGAAGGCATGGGTGACGAGGTGGAAGATGGCGGCCGAGTAAGCCGCTACGCCGCAGGCCAGGAACATGTATCCGAGCTGCGAGATGGTGGAGT
>PMHC01000317.1 GCA_003156495.1 Acidobacteriaceae bacterium | reverse complement strand
TACATGTACAAGCTGGGCGACCAGGGACTATGAGGTTGATCTCCAGGGAACAGGGACTAGGGACTAGGGAAAGTTCTCGTGGGCACGTGGAATGGGCTACGGCGCGGACGCGAAGTATGTTTTCTTACGCGCCAGCGGTTTTGCGCAGCGTGGTGACGATGCCGCAGATGGTGCCGTAGTTCTGTTCGAGAATCGGCGAAGTGATAATTTCGACGGTGACCTTTGCATGGTCGCGAGTAAGAACCGTTGCGGTTCCCTTGCTGCGCCGTTCGATGATGGCGCGTATGTCGAGCGGCTGGTTGGCCGCGGGCCTAAACGAAAGAATAGGCAACGCCATGCCGATTCCCTGTCCAACAACTTCGCTGGCCGGCCAGCCGGAAATGGTTTCGGCAGCCGCATTCATCTTGTAAACAATGCCCATTACATCGGTGAGAATCACCGCATCGGCGCGCGCTTGAACGGCGTTTTCCTTCCAGTAGCGATCGCGCAGAGCTTCGTCCCATACGAGCTTCATCTCGGTAACGTCGATGCAAATCGCGCGCATGCCAACCGGCATTTGCTGTTCGTCCAAAATCAGGTTGCGGTGAATCTCGTAGATGCGGCAAAGGCCGGACTGGTTGTAGAAGGGGCGATAAACCACGGGTGGTTCTTCGCCGGTGGCGATTTGCTCCTGAAAGGCGGCGAAGCTGCTGTCCCGTTCGTCGGCGTCAATCAGATCCCAGACGTTTCGGCCGACGAGATCACCCGGAGCGCGGGTATGCATGGCCAACGCCGCGCGGTTGGCGCGCATGATGGTTCCGCTGGCATCGACTTCGATATAGGCCACGGGAATCTCGTCGATGGCGATTCTGGTACTGGCGGAATGGACGGCTTCACTCATCGCGCGCTCCCGCCGTAGCTAAGCAAGCTGATCTTGTTCAGATCTTCAGAGGACTTGAGCCGTTCGATGGGTGTCACATCGAAGGTGAGGGGAATGCGGAGCATGGTGCAGTGACCGCCGATGCTGACGGTGGTTTCGCGATTCTGCATGGAGATGCGCTCCAACTCCGAGTTGAGAATCTGCTCGTTGGGCCGGCCTTGCAGAATGGCCAACAGAGACGAATCACTCCAGTGATAGATGGTGTCGTCGGCGTGCAGCCGCTCGGTGAGAAAAGCGGCGACGGCCATCAGACAATCTTCCACGGCCTCGGGGCCGAAGCGTTGGCTGATCATGTTCAGGCAACTCAGGCGGAAGATGACGACGGAACCTTGATTGTTTTTCTCCATGAGCTTCTTCAGATCTTCGATGGCGCTGCCACCGCCGCGCAGACCGGCGGCATTGTCGTTGGCGGTGCTGAAGTCGGATTTTTTCAGTTGCGAGGCTTCGACGGGAGATGAACTGGTCCCGGCGGGATGGAGATAGGCTTCGAGCCGTTCGCGGAGATCCTGGAGGCTTTGCTCGCTGGTGGCCGTAGCAATGGCGCGCAACAATTCGGCGGGCCGGCAAGAAACGCAGTCGATGCCGAGGCTATGGAGAACCTCGTTGAACAGGAGGGTGACCAGCGATCGCCAGCCGGCCAGCCGTTCACGCAAGACCTCCTCGGTGCTCTTGCGGTAGTTTTCAAACTCCTGCAGCACGGCGCGAATTTGCGCCAGTTTCTCCTCTTCGGGCAGCCGGTCGGGCAACTGCAACGATTGCTTTGACAAGTTGGCGCGAAAGGCCTTGTAGGCCGTTTCGTCTACCTGCGGTACGCCCAGCGCAGCGCCATCAACGAGCAGCGAGAGAAATCGCTCGCTGCCGGAGGCTTCGGCGTTGTTGGGTTTATCGTTTTTGACCGTCTGGCGCATACGGATTTGTGACGCTCCGTTTCCCAAAGATCGGCAGGCGACTCAGCATAAAAGGAAGCCGCGCCCGCCGCAACCAGGCTTCCGCATCGAAAGGCTAGGCTTTTGTTTCTGGCGCTGGTTCTTTTACTTCGTGTTTTTGCTCGACCTTCTTCTGGTCGGCTTTTCGCGATGAACTTTCGCGCAGCCGGTGCAAAATGCTGACGATGCCGAGTGTATATCCCCGCTCTTTGTCGAGAATCGGTGAACTGCTGATTTCAACCAGCATGGTCTCGCGCTTTTTGTTAAGGACAGTTGCTCTGCCTCGCGTGGGATTATCCAGTTGCGCGCGATGTGTAAAAGGGGTAGGGGTGTTGTCGTTGGCAGTGTACGACAGCACGGGCAGCTTCTTTTCGACCACCTGGCCCAGCAATTCGCTGGCCGACCATCCAGAAAGCTTTTCCAGCGCCGGATTGACGTAGCGGATGAAACCCAGCGTGTCCATCACGAGCACCGCTTCATTGACCGAAGCCAATACGCTTTCCAGCCACTGGCGCACACGGTTCAATTCCTCGTGCTCATATTTCATCTTGGTGACGTCGACGAACTGGTAGCGCATTCCCAGCACATTTCCCTGGGCGTCGAGGATCTGGTTGCGGAACATGTCGTAGACATGAAACTCGCCGTTTGCGTTGTATAGCGTGCGTCGAATCGGTTTGAGCTCTTCCTTGGATTGCAGCGCCTCTAAATAGACTGCACGGCTCATCTCGACCTCTTCGGTGGCCATGAATTCCCATGCGCTTTTGCCGAGTATTTGTTCCCGCTCCAATCTAAAGAGCAAGCAAGCTGCACGATTGGCATAAATGATCGTGCCAACGGCGTTGAGCTCTAAATAAGCGAGAGGCAGCAGGTCAACGGCGTCCGTCGAAAGCGGTTGGGTATCCGAAAGAGATAAGGTAGGCAGCGTTTCACTCATGGCATTCACCTGGCTACTTGAGGTTGGCGGCGAGAGTTGGTACCGCTCGCCAGCGCGGTGGAAGAAATGGGGGAAAGTGGTTGTGGAATTCCGGTCGGCAAGATTTCGGCCACCGAGGCCAGCGCATGCTCCAACCAAAGGGTGGAATCGCGCAGTTGCTCATCCTCGAATTGTGATTGTGTGACATCGACAAGCATGTAGCGCAACCCAATCGTTTGCCCGCTGGCGCTGAAAATCCGGTTGCGGTAGATGTCGTAGACGCGAAACTCGCCGTTTTTTTCGTAAAGCGAGCGCCGGATCGGCTGCGGTTCTTCGTTTGCCTGAATGCAGGCGAAGAAGGCCGAACGACTCATCTCGACTTCGTCGCTGGCCACGAAGTCCCAAGCCCACGCGCCGAGCATTTTTTTGCGCTTGGTGCTAAAGAGCTTGCAGGCTTTGCGGTTGGCGCGGACGATGATGCCGCCGGTGTCCAACTCGATATACGCCACAGGCAGCAGGTCGATCGCGTCAGGCTTCTTCCTGGCAGTTGGCTTTTGCGTGATGGGGAGCGAATCAAGCATAAGTTTCACCTAGTTGACGCCACACCGGACGAGATATGGTGCAACTCATCGGCGCTGCGGAAAAGTTGAATGGGATAGATGTCGAATTCCAAAGGAATCCTGAGCACGATTTCGCGGCCATCGACTTTGATGGAGATGTCGCGGTTCTGCATCACGACGCGGTTCAACTCCGCGCGCACGATTCGCTCATTGGGCCGGCCCTGCATAATCGTCAGCAGCGACGAGTCACTCCAGTGGTAGATGGTGTCGTCGGCGTGCATGCTGTGGGTCAGATAGGCGGCGATGGCCATCAGAC
Source organism: Acidobacteriaceae bacterium (assembly GCA_003156495.1). GTDB lineage: Bacteria > Acidobacteriota > Terriglobia > Terriglobales > Acidobacteriaceae > Telmatobacter. The sequence continues at coordinate 6,484 of PMHC01000317.1, read as the reverse complement.
AGTCCTCGGTCGCCTCAACGCCAAAGCGCTCGCTGATGATGTTCATGCAGCCCAGGCGGAAAAAGGCCACGAACCCCGCGCCGCCGCGGTCGATGATCCGCTGCAGGTGTTCGATGGCGCTGCCGCCGCCGAGCAGCCCGGCGGCGTTGTCGTTGGCCATCGAGCGGTCCGTTACCTTCAACGGCGAGGCAATCTCCTGCACCCGGCCCCGTGCGTCAACTGGATGCAGAAAGGCATCGAGTTCTTTTTGATAGTGGAGAATCTCTTTGGCTGAACTTAACTCGGCGATTTTGTCTACCAACCGCGCCGCTTCGCCCGAAACCATATCGGCGCTGAGCCGCTCGATCAGTTCGCGAAGCACGAACTGCAAAATTGCCCGCCAGTTGATTTGCCGGTCGCGCAACTCCACCGTGGCGCTGTTGCGGTACTCCTCGAACTCGTGCAACACCGCGTGAATCTGCGTCAGCTTGTTTTCTTCGGGGAGAGGGTCGGGCAAATGTAGCGTCAGTTGGGAGATATGGGTCCGGAACTCTTTATAGGCTTCCTTGTCGACTTCGGGCACACCTTGCGCTGCGCCCTCGGCTAGCAGGGTAAGGAAGCGTTCGATGTGGGAAGCCTGGGCACCACTCTCACCGGGATGAGACTGGGCCCAGGAGGTCATCTGGCGCAGGTTCATCCAACACGCTCCAGGTCCGTTCATCGGCCAATTTCGCGCGACCATGAGCGCCGGCGCAAAGACAACTGCTGCCGTCGCGCTCCTTGTCTTGTACACTGGAGGGTTAAGGCTATGAAAAGCAAATACCCTATCGGCATCCTGGGCGCGACCGGCATGGTCGGCCAACGTTACATTCAACTGCTCGCCGACCACCCGTGGTTCGAGATTGTGTGGTTGGCGGCCAGCGACCGCTCAAGCGGCAAGCCTTATGGCGAGGCCGCTAAGTGGCGGCTGGAAACTCCGCTGCCTGCGCGGATCGCGAAAATGATCGTTTCGCCGGCCGAGCCAGAAAACGCGCCGAAGACCATCTTCGCCAGCGTTGACGCGACGATTGCCCGCGAACTTGAGCCGGCCTTCGCCGAGGCAGGCTGCGCGGTGATCTCCAACTCGAGCGCCTTCCGCATGGCGGCCAACGTGCCTCTGGTGATCCCCGAAGTTAACGCCGACCACCTCAAGATGATCGAGGAGCAGCCCTGGCGCAAGGAATCGGGCGGCTACATCGTCACCAATCCGAACTGTTCGACCATTGGTTTGGTGCTGGCGCTGAAGCCGATCGAGGAGCGCTTCGGCATCGAAAAGATCTTCGTGACGACCATGCAGGCGGTCTCAGGCGCCGGCTATCCGGGCGTTGCCTCAATGGATATTTTGGACAATGTGGTTCCATTTATCGGTGGCGAAGAAGAAAAGATGGAAGCCGAGACGCTGAAGCTGTTGGGCAAGCTCGGCGGTCGCACGGTAACGCCGCTGGCAGCCGGAATGACGGCGCACTGCAACCGCGTGGCGGTTGTTGACGGCCACACCGAGTGCGTTTCAATCAAGCTGGGCAACAAGTTGGGCCGCAAGGTTACGCGCGAAGAGATGCTGGCCGCCTGGGCCGAGTTCAAGCCGCTGGCCGGGCTGGACCTGCCCTTTGCTCCCGAGCAGCCCATCGAGTGGACGCCGCAACCCGACCGGCCGCAGCCACGGCTGGATCGCCATCGCGGCAAGGGCATGACGGTGACCGTGGGCCGGCTGCGGCCTTGCAATCTGCTGGACTGGAAGTTCGTGCTGCTGTCGCACAACACAGTCCGGGGCGCTGCCGGTGCAACCATTTTGAACGCCGAAATGCTGGCTAGCCAGAACAAATTGCAATAAGTTGACGACTGATAGCTTTCAGCCGTTAGCTGTCAGCTATCAGTTTTTTGAAGCAGCTTTTGGCTTGTTGGCCTGTAACCTGGCCCTCACGCGAATCAACGTAGAAAATAGCCTCTTTCAACCGCTAGCTCTCGATGCCAGCGGTTGAAAGAGAAGAGCTGAAAGCTGATAGCTAGACGGCTGAAAGCTGCATTTTAAGGAACTCTCGATGAGCATTGTTGTAATGAAGTTTGGCGGCACGTCGGTCGAGGATACGGCCGCCATCGGGCGCACCGCGGCCATCGTTGCCGGGCGCGCGGCTAGCGGCAAAAGTCCGGTTGTCGTCGTCAGCGCCATGGCCAAGGTAACCGACCAGTTGCTGCGCGCGGCCTCGGCTGCTTCCGACGGCGATCGCACCGGTTCCCTGGCCATCAGCGCGCGGTTGCGCACGCGACACCTGGACACGGCTGCCGAACTGGTTAAGGACGCAGGCGAAATCGCCACGCTCACGCAATTCCTCAATGAGGAATTCGACGCGCTCGACGAGGTGCTACGCGGCCTGGCCGTGATTCACGAGCTCACCCCGCGCATCTCCGACCTGATTGTCAGTTACGGTGAACGGCTTTCCAGCCGCATTGTGGCGGCGGCCTTCCGCGGCCAGGGCATCGCCGCGGCGCACGCCGACGCGCGCGAGATCGTCATCACCGATGCGGAGTTCCAGAAGGCCACGCCCATCGATGCGTTGATTGAAAAGCGCGCCCAGGAAAAGCTGTTGCCGCTGATCAAGGCGGGCAAGATTCCGGTAATGGGCGGCTTTATCGCCTCCAGCGAAGACGGCCTCACGACCACCCTCGGCCGCGGCGGCTCGGACTATACCGGCGCTCTGGTCGGCGGCGCGCTCAACGCCGGAACCATTGAGATATGGACCGACGTTGACGGCATCATGACCGCCGACCCGCGCGTCTGCCCCGACGCGCTGCGCGTCAAGGTCATCAGCTTTGAAGAGGCCGCCGAGATGGCATATTTCGGCGCCAAGGTTTTGCACCCGGCCACGATTCTGCCGGCGGTCCGCAAGAACATTCCCGTGCTGGTGCTCAACAGCCGCAACGCCGCCTGCGATGGCACGCGCATCATCTCCGTGGCGCCGCACTGCAAAAGCCCTTTCAAGTCAATCGCGGTGAAAAGAAAACTGAGCATCATCGACATCGTGGCCAGCCGTATGCTGATGTCGCACGGTTACATGAGCAAGATGTTCGCCGTCTTTGACCGGCGCAAGTGCCCGGTCGATATGGTTTCAACCAGCGAGGTTTCGGTTTCGCTCACCGTCGACACCAATGCCAGCTTGCCTGAGATCGCCGCCGACCTGAGTGCGATGGCCGACGTGAAGTACGAAGGCAAGAAGGCGCTGATCTGCCTGGTGGGCGAAGACATTCGCGGCCAGAACGGCATTGCCGCGCAGGTTTTCAACGCCATTCGCCACATTAACGTGCGCATGATTTCGCAGGGCGCAAGCGAGATCAATATGAGCTTTATGATCGACGAAGATGATGCCGATGAGGCCGTGCGCTCGCTACACGCCGCCTTCTTCCAGAATCCCGATCCGGCGATCTTCGACGTGGAAGCGAGGAAAGCAGCTTCTAGCAGCTAGCTGTCAGCTATTAGCTATCAGCTTTCAGCTACTCGATGCCTGAGTCTGAAGCTCGCGGATCGTCGAAGGATCGGCGGTTGTTCTTCTGCAAAGTGTAGATCCAACACGCCGATTTACTTATTTCACGCTTCTTTGGCTTTTCATATTCATCTATTAGCTGTCCGATAAAAATCGAAAATGCTAGCTAATAGCTGAAAGCTGAGAGCTGACAGCTATTAGCTAGCATCTAGGAGCTGTTTTCATGCTGATTCTCGTACTGGGCAAAGGAAAAACCGGATCGCTGGTTGCTGAAGTCGCGCGTGAGCGCGGCCACGGCGTGCGCGCGCTCGACATTACAGAAAACGAGCATGCCTCGGCGCTCACTGCTCCCAATCTGGCCGGCGTCGATGTCGTTGTCGACTTCACAGCGCCAGAAGCAGCGCTCGAAAACATGCGCGCCGTGCTCTCTTTGGGCAGCCGCATCGTCGTAGGCACCACCGGCTGGTACGCGCACGTCGACGAGATGAAAGCGCTGGCTCAACAGCGCGGCGGCGGGCTGCTCTACGGCACGAATTTTTCCATCGGCGTGCAAAAACTTTTCCGGTTGACCGCCCAGTTGGCTCACCTTGACGGCTACAAATTCTCCGTCGACGAGACGCATCACGTCTCCAAGCTCGACGCCCCATCGGGCACCGCGCTGACGCTCAAGGAGATTATTCTGGCTCAACGGCCGGGAATCGAGATCCCCGTCACTTCGCACCGCGTTGGCGACGCCAAAGGCGAGCACATTGTGCGCGCCGTAAGCGACTACGACGTGCTGGAACTGCGCCACGATGCGCAGTCGCGGCGCGGCTTTGCGCAGGGCGCGGTACGCGGCGCCGAGTGGCTGGCCGGCAAATCCGGAGCCTGGGACTTCCGCGAAATCTTCGACCAGTTGTAACGTTCTGTCGTGGTAGACAACTCAAAAATGAATCGTCTTTCTGAACGCCCGGAGTCCGCTGTGTGGAACTTCGGGCGTCGAGGTATCCGCGGTCGTGTTTCGGACGACTTCAGCGGCCGGAGATGCGCCGGTACGAAATAACAAAGATTGACAAATATCGTTATTCATCCCAAGATCAAAGCCAGGGGGGGCTCCATGAATGTTTCGTTGACTAGTGAACTCGATCAATTCGTTTCTTCCAAGGTTGCCTCCGGGCGCTATGCCTCGGCTAGCGAAGTGGTGCGTGAGGCGCTGCGGCTGCTCGAAGAGCAAGATCGCGGCCGCGCCGTGCGGCTGGAAGAGTTCAACCGTGCACTTCAGAGGCGCTTAGAATCCGCGGATCGGGGAGACTTTGTCACGGCCGATGAATCATTACGCCGCATCCGGGAGAAATCCGCGCAGCGGAGGAAGCGCATCGCATGAGCGGCTACGTCCTGACGCCGGAAGCCGACGAAGATTTAAGCGGCATCTGGGAATATATCGCTCAGGACGATATCGAAGCCGCTGACCGCTGGGATGCCAAGTTGCGCGACGCCTTCAAGTTGTTAGCCGGGAATCCAGGCTTGGGTCACGCGCGAAAAGATCTTACGGACTTCCCCATTCTTTTCTGGCCAGTCGGCGACTATCTCATTCTTTACCGAGTTCGAAATAAGCGCCTGGAAGTGGTTGCCATCACCCAGGGCGCGCGGGATATTCCATCTTTTTTACGTGAGAGAACAGAATAGAAATTCATGCTGCTGGTTTCAACGGCCGTGTATATGCGCCGGCTCTCGGTTTGTTACTCGCAGAAACTCCATTCGTTATAAACTTGATCTGTTATGCAAACGACTGGCTGCGGTACGGCAATTGTGACGCCCTTCAGGGCGGACGGTTCGGTGGACGAAACGGCGTTTTGTTCGCTGGTAAACTGGCAGATTGAGTCGGGCGTCGACTTTCTGGTGGTCTGCGGCTCGACGGGCGAGGCGGCGACTCTCGACGAAGAGGAGTGGCTGCAAACGGTACGGCTGGCGGTTGACGCGGCTGCCGGGCGGGTTCCGATCTGGGCCGGCTGCACGCACAACTCGACGCGCGTGCTGATGCAAAAGGCCGCGTTGCTGCGGCGCGTAGCCGGAGTCTCAGCCGTGCTTTCGGCCAATCCCTACTACAACAAGCCCACGCAGGAAGGTCAATTCCAGCACTTTTTGGCGTTAGCCCGCGCCGTCGATCCGCTGCCCGTTTGCGTCTATAACGTGCCCGGACGCACGGCAGCCAATCTGGAGCCGGAGACGGTGGCCCGGCTGGCCGCCGAGGCGCGCAATATTCAGGCGGTTAAAGAAGCCAGCGGCAATCTGACGCAGATCTCCGAGCTTGTGCACCTGCTTCCGCCCGAGTTTAAAGTTTTTTCCGGCGACGACAATCTGGCGTTGGCCGCGCTCGGCGTTGGCGCCAGCGGGCTGATCAGCGTAGCCTCCAACGAAGCGCCGGCAGAAGTTTCGCGCATGATCCACGCCGCGCTCAACAATAACTGGAACGAGGCTCGCGAGCTCGAACGCCGTTACGCGCGACTCTTCGAAGCCAACTTCTGGGAGTCGAACCCCGGGCCGGTAAAAACGGTGCTGAGCCTGATGGGCCGCTGCGGCGATACGTTGCGGCTGCCACTGGTGCCGCCCGCCGCCGCCACGCGCGCCAAGCTCGAACGACTGGCAGGCGAGTTAGGACTGCTCAAATTCGTGCCGCCGCCGGCTGGCGTACGCTCCGAGGTCTACTGAGGCACGGGCTGCTCGCGTTTAGAACAGATGTACTTGCTGCTTTTTGCGGGAAAAGAGTAGAGGTTTCTCGATCATCTCCCAAGGATCGATCAGAGTGGTCGTAAACGCGCCTTTTTCCGGCAACGGAAACTCATACTCACCCACGCAGTGATGGTCAAAATAGTAAAATCCCCCTCGCCGTTTACGGCACGGCTAGAGCAAATTTTCTGATGGTGTAGAGGAAGAAAACGTTCCTCAGGGGCTAAAGAGGCTGCGGAAAAACTCTGGATTTTGGGCCCGTGGGAGAAATACGTCCCTCGGGG
>PMHC01000247.1 GCA_003156495.1 Acidobacteriaceae bacterium | reverse complement strand
GTGGCTTCGCAGATGGTTTCGGCGATCGAAAGGCGGCTGTGGTGCTCGCGCCGGCGGCTGCCAATGGATTCTTTGATGTTTCGCTCGGCTTCAAGCACGATGCGGGCCATCATGGCGACCGATTCGACCGGGTATTTGCCGACGGCCGATTCGCCCGAGAGCATGACGGCGTCAGTGCCGTCGTAGATGGCGTTGGCCACGTCGGAGACCTCGGCGCGGGTGGGGCGCGGGTTTTCGATCATGGATTCGAGCATCTGGGTGGCGGTGATGACGGGCTTGGAGACCTCGGCGGCGCGGTTGATGATGTGCTTTTGGATGGCGGGAACCTGCTCGGGTGGAACTTCGACGCCAAGATCGCCGCGGGCGACCATGATGCCGTCGGCGGCATCGAGGATGGCGTCAAGATGTTCGATGGCTTGAGGCTTTTCGAGCTTGGCGATGAGCCAGGTTTCGCTGCCCAACGCCGAGACGCGGTCGCGGACCAGTTGGATGTCTGCGCTGGTGCGGACAAAGGAGACGGCGATGGCGTCGACGTCGTTTTTGAGGGCGAATTCCAGGTCGGCGGCGTCTTTTTCCGTCAGCGAGGGAACGCGGACGGGAATGCCGGGCAGGTTGATGCCCTTGCTCTCGCCCAGCAGGCCGCCGTTGACGATTTCGCAGACCACATCGTCGCCGACAACTGCGTGCACGCGCAGCTCGATCAGACCGTCGGAGAGAAGGATGCGCGAGCCTTGTTCAACATTTTCAGCCAGAGTTTTGAAGGTGGTGCCAACGAGTTCGGCCGTGCCGGGAACCTCGCGCGGAGTAATCGTCAGTTTGTGTCCGGCCTCCAGCAGCACAGGCTTGTGATCTTTGAGCAAAGCGGTGCGGATTTTGGGCCCCTGCAGGTCGCCCAGGATGCATAGTGGCTTGCCTTCGGCGGCGCTCACTTTGCGGATCAGCTTAATTTGCGCAATTTTATCTTCTTGCGTGCCATGAGAAAAGTTCAGGCGAAGAACGTCCGCTCCGGCGCGCACCAACTCTCGAAGCGCTGTCTCCGAATTCGAAGCCGGTCCCAGCGTGGCGACAATTTTGGCGCGGCGTTGCGAGGGCGATCCTGGCTGAGCAAGCAAAGAAAACGGCATGAGGAAGTCTCCCATACATTCCATGTATGAATGATGTTTTTTTTCAGTAGATTAAAAAGTAGGCCAGGGAATGACGTTAACTTTATTGTAAATGCCGAAGCTGCTCCGTGGAGGCGGTAAAGGGCGCGAATTTGTTAATTTGTGCTGAACGAGAAGAAAGTGTCGAAAGCGGAATCAGTTGGGGGAAAGCTGCGGGGAGGGGGCAAACGCTGACTTCCGCCGCTTCTGGCTTTGGCGTCCGCCGTAGAAGACGCCGTTCAATTCGGCGCCGATAAGGATGCTGAAGGTGGTGATGTAGAGCCAGACCAGGGTGGCGACGCCGGCGCCGAAGGAGCCGTAGATGCGGGAATAGTCGGCGACGCGGGTGACGTACCAGCCGTAAGCGAGAGTGGAAGGGAACCAGATAAAGGTGCCCGCGATGGCGCCGGGCGCGACCCAGAACCAGCGCTCCATGCGCCGCGTGCCGAAGTGGTAGAGGATCATGAAGACGGCGACGATGGCGGCGAAGCAGACCGACCAACGCGTTATGCGCCAGAAGAGGACGACAATGTGGCGCAGTTCGTGACGGGCATTGTCGATGGTCCATTGTTCGATTTGGCGGCCGAAGACGATGGCCAGCGAGGCCAGCGCCAGCGGAACCAGGGCGACGGGCACCAGCAGCAGGGCGCGGATGCGGCGCTTCCAAAAACCCCAACAACTGTCGACGGGAAGGCGATAAGCGCGGCGAAAGCCCTCCATCAGCGAGAGCATGACCCCCATGCCGGCAAAGAGGCTGAGACCGGCGGTGGAGAGAATCAGCGGTACGGAGTGGAGATGGTGCGTCAGAATCGAGCTCTGGATCAGGTCAAGTGTGTCAGCGGGCAAAAACTGCTCGAGGATGGAGCGGATTTCACCCATCGCCGTGGGGCCTTCGTCTACCTGCGCGATCAGCGTGGTGATGACCAGCAGAGCGGGGAAGAAGGTAAGCATGCCCGAGTAGGCCGCGGCTTTGGCGGTATTCACTACGTCGTGCAGAAAGGACTGTACGACGGCTTCCCGTATTTTCGCGATGCAGGCCCGCATGAATCTCCTAGGCAAGAGTAATGTATTCGCCTTGGCTGCGGTGAAGAAAACGCGGGGGTGGGAATCAAGAGAAGCTAGGGAACAGGGAACAGGGGACAGGGGACAGGGGACAGGAAAAGCTATTAGCCATCAGCTGTCAGCTTTCGAACGCTCGCTCTTTTTCCAATGGGCGAGCTGAAAGCTGACGGCTGATGGCTGTTTTATCTGTCGGTGCAGGAGTAGCAGGGATCGATAGAGGCCTGGATGAGAGGCGTATCGGCTAGCCGCGCGCCTTGGACCATCCAGCGGACCGCGGGCATGTTGACGAAGGTTGGGGTGCGGACATGAACGCGTGCCGGGTTGCGAGAGCCGGCCTTCCACGAAACGCTGTAGATGACCTCTCCGCGCGGAGCTTCGACGCGGCATGCGGCGGTTCCGGTTTCGAAGGGGAACTTGTCGCCGCCGACCGAGATTTCGCCGGAGGGCATTTTGGTGAGAGCCTGACGGAGAATCTTGCAGCTTTCGAGAATTTCAAGGGCGCGGACCAGCAGGCGGGCCTTGACGTCGCCGGCCGGCTCGACGGGAACGTTGAATTCCATCTCGGCGTAGGCGGCGTAGGGCGCGTCGCGGCGCAGATCCTGATTGATGCCCGAGGCGCGCGCCATGGGGCCGACGACGCCGCAGGAGACGGCTTTGTCGTGCGCGAGAATGCCGACGCCGGCGCAGCGCGAGAGTGCCGTCGAGCTGGTGGTGAAGATGGGAATAATGGTTTTGTTCATCGCGCTCTCGAGCTCGTCGATCAGAGGCAGCAACGAAGTGGGATCGTCAATGTCGCGATTGACGCCGCCGATGCGGTTCATCGAGTAGTTGACGCGGTTGCCGCTGATGGCCTGGAGCACGTCCATGACTTTTTCGCGCAGGGCGAAGCAGCTCATGAACATGGTTTTGAAGCCCATCAATTTGGCGGCGACGCCAGCCCAGAGAACGTGCGAATGGAGGCGTTCAAGCTCGGCCATAACGACGCGAATGTATTTGGCGCGCGGCGGCGCTTCCAGGCCGGTGAGTTTTTCCATCGTCTGGCAGAGGGTGAGAGTGTGGATGAAGGAGCAGATGCCGCAAACGCGCTCCATCAGAGCGATGACCTGATAGTAGTTGCGGGTTTCGGCCAAGTGCTCCATGCCGCGGAAGTTGAAGCCGATGTTCAGCTCGGCGTCCTGGACGGTTTCGCCCTCGCAGATCATGTTGAGCTTGTAGGGCTCTTCCAGCCCCGGATGGTAGGGGCCCATGGGAATTTTGTAGCTCACTTCTTGACCTCCTCACGCAGGTTGACGCCGATCGTGTCGGTGGCGCGCAACAAGAGCGGTTCGTATTGGCGACCGGCAAAGTCGATGGCGTACTCTTCGTGAATCTCGCGCTCGATCCAGTCGGCGGCTTCGCAAATGTCGAAGATGCTGTCGATGGATTTGCCGGTGATCTGGAAGGGAAGGCCGAGCAGACAGCCGTCAAGATCCCAGTGGTATTCGAGGCGGAAGCCTTCGTCGCCGGGCAACTGGTAGGCGGTGATGGTGATGAAGCGGGCTCCGATTTCGTTCATGGCCTGGGTGACTTCACGAAGGCTTTTGTCGCCGGGATTAAGCCAAAAGACGCCGCGACTCTCCGCGCCGGGCTCGGCGAGTCCGAGCTTTTGATGCAGGGTTTCAAGCGCGATCATTGAGCGCCTCCATTAATTGGATTCGGCGCTTGCGCGCTGGATGCAGAAGCGGCGGCTGGCTGCGGTTCGGCGGCGGCCGGTTTGGGCGCGGGAGCCGCGACGGGCTTCCGCACTGGCGGCTTGCGCGCCAGGGTGTAGGAAAGGCTCAACTCGCCCGGGGTGAGGTAGATCGGTGGGCAGGCTTCTTCCTGACTGAGAGCATGCTCAGGATGACCAGCCTTGAGAGCGTGCTCGGAGCAGCCTTCAACGCAGCGGCCGCAGAAGGTGCACTGGCCGGGGTTGTAGCTCCAGGTGAACTCGCCTTTGCCGGGTTTGAACTCGATGGCGCGGGAGGTGCAGCGCATTTTGCAGACGGCGCAGCCGGTGCAGTATTCGGGGTTGAACTGGACCAGGCCGCGGAAGCGCGAGGTGACCTTGGGCCGTGAGGGGAAGAGCAGGGTCTGGTAACCGTGCCGCAGATTCTTCCAGATCATGCGGAGAATGTTCATAGCCGGAACCTCACGAAGAGCGCGGACGAGATAGCCAGAACCGCGAAGATAAGCGTGCATTGCCAGTAGAAGCGCACGCTGGAGTCAATGGCCACGCGGGCCGTGGCGGCGGCGACGAGCGAGAGCAGCAGGACAACGGCGACCGAGATGGCGACGAAGATAGCGCCTGCGGCCCAGGCTCCCAGCCAGGAAGTAATGGCCAAGTGCGGCGCGGCCAGGGTGGCGACCAGACCGGTGGCGGCAACCCATTCCAAGCCATGCGAAAGTTCCCACATGGCCAGCTCGGGGCCGGCGTACTCGGTCATTGGGCCGGAGTAGATCTCCTGCTNNAGCGAGAAGGGATTGAGATGCAACTTGGCCGGCAGGCAAATCAAGATGGCGACGATACCCAGCCAGAGCATCGGCGAGGCCGCCGGCAGATTGGCTAGCGCTTCCAGACGGAAGGTGTGCTGGGCGGCGGCGATTGAAACGATGGCTAGCAGAAAGACGATGTTGTAGG
>PMHC01000014.1:21916-28945 GCA_003156495.1 Acidobacteriaceae bacterium | reverse complement strand
CCCGATTCGACCATGCGCTCCAAAAACAGCGGCCCCTTCGGCCAGCCCTCGCCGTGAATCTGCTGCTTGCCCACCTGGCCCGAAGCGCAGCCGATGGCGATGTTTTTCAGCGATCCGCCGAAGCCCCCCATCGTATGCCCCTTGAAGTGCGTGTAGACGAAGAGCGAATCGTAATTCAGCAAATTTTTGCCGACGGCGATTTCGGTCAGGTGATTGCCCGGCGTGTAGCGCGGCGGCGTAGAGGCATCGGCCGGCGTGGCCAGCAGCTCGCGCACGCCTGGGATCGGCAGCGTCGCATCGCCATCGGCGTCCATAATATCCACCGGGCAAAAATCGAAACCGTTGATCTTCAGCGTCTCCCGATGCGTCTCGGTCTTCTGCCGCGGACTGGGATAAAGAACGTTGCATTCGACGATGGTGCTGTTGGGAATGTGCGGCTGCAAGCCTTTGATCAGCCCGATCGGCAGAAGATTCGGCCCGTGCGGTTCGCCGGTGTGCAACTTGATGGCGACCTTGCCGGTCATGCCCTGGTTGATCTTCGCGTAGATCGCCAGCAATCCATTCACGCTGATGTCTTTGGTAAAAAACACCTGCGACTTGCCCGAATGCAGAGTCGCGGCGTTGCCGATCTGGCTTAAATCGCACACGGCAACGCCGCCCAACGCAATCGCGCCCTCTTTCAAAAAAGTGCGGCGCGGCATTTTCTTCTCCATAAGCGCTCCCCCTCGATCAATCGCTATTTCCTTCATCCACTTATTATTGTCAGCGGTCGGTCAATTTTTCCAACGGCTCGGTATAACGCGCGCCCTCAAAGACGATCTTGCTGGCCGCGCTGTCGATCTCCGCCAGATCGCCGGCCGAAAGCTCAATCGCCGCCGCGCCCAAATTTTCTTCCAGACGCGTCAGCTTGGTCGTTCCTGGAATCGGCACGATCCACGGCTTCTGCGCCAGCAGCCAAGCCAGCGCAATCTGCGCCGGCGTCGCGTTTTTCTTCTTCGCGATCACGCTGAGCAAATCGACGACCACCTGATTGGCCTTGCGCGCCTCGGGCGTAAACCGCGGCAATCCGCTGCGAGAATCGTTGCTGGCCAACTTGGTCTTGTCGTCCATTTTTCCGGTCAAAAATCCCCTGCCCAGCGGACTGAAGGCCACCAGACCAATTCCCAATTCTTCAAGCAGGGGCAGAATCGACTCTTCCGGCTTGCGCCACCACAGCGAATATTCGTTCTGCAGCGCCGTGACCGGCTGCACGGCATGCGCGCGGCGAATCGTCGCGATACCGGCTTCGGAAAGTCCGAAGTGCCGCACCTTGCCCGCCTCGATCAGATCCTTAACCGCGCCGGCCACCTCCTCGATCGGCACTTCCGGATCGACGCGATGCTGATAGAAAAGATCGATATAGTCGGTCCGCAACCGCTTGAGCGAAGCATCGGCCACCTGCTTGATGTGCTCGGGACGGCTGTTCAATCCCTGCCAGCCTGGGCTGCCGTCGGGGTTGAGGTTGAAGCCGAATTTGGTGGCAATGACAACTTTGTCGCGCACCGGCTCCAGCGCCTCACCCACCAGCGATTCATTCGTGAACGGCCCGTAAACCTCGGCCGTGTCAAAAAAAGTCACGCCGCGATTCACCGCCGCGCGAATCAACGTAACCATTTCCTTGGGTTCGGGAAACGGCGGCGCATACGAAAAGCTCATGCCCATGCAGCCCAAACCGAGGGCCGAAACTTCCAGATTGCTCTTGCCTAATTTGCGCTTCTGCATTGCTTTCTCCTGTCGATGGTTTTGGCCCGAACTCGATCTTAGTCCGCCCGCATTAGGCGCGCGAAGAGTATTCTTGAGCCGTTTCGAATATTTTTTGGGCGGCGGCGATGGCCGTCATGGCGCGGTGTCAGCCCTCGCCGAAAAAACACTTCGGAGTTAGCCCCCCCCTGTCTTTTGCTGTTCAAAGCCTACGGGAAATCGACCCTCCCGCGGTATCCCGATTCTGCCTTTTTCTTGCCTATTTCTCTTGTGTCGCAGATTTTTGTGCATGCACTTTGCCAAGTACCTGTAGGCTGAAATTGAAAGTTTGAAGGCGAGCCGATGACCAAGCAATCCCCGAAAAACGACGAACAGGCGCGTCTGGCCGCCGGTCTGCGCTCCAAACTCATTTGCAAGATCGCCGCGCACATGCAGGCCGAAGGAGTGCAAGAAACCGCCGTAGCCGGCCTAAACCTCTACCGCCGAGACAAACCGACCGTCTGCAACTCGGCCGCCTACGAACCCCGTCTAATTGTCTTCGTGCAAGGCCAGAAGCGTATCGACGTCGGCGCAACGACGCTTCTCTGCGACGAAACTACATTTCTGTTGACCTCGATCGATCTGCCGGTCATCAGCCAAGTAGTGGCGGCAACGCCGCAAAAACCGATGCTCGGTCTGCTGATCCAACTCGACATGCCCGAAGTACGCCGGATTTTGAGTGAAGAAGAATTTCCCGCGTCGGCAGAGCCGGCCGAGGCTCGCGGCATGGCCGTCGGCCTCACCTCAATCGAACTCCTAGACGCCTGCTCCCGGCTGGTCGATCTTCTCGATGCGCCCCAGGACATTCCCTTCCTCGGCCGCCTGATCGAGCGCGAAATCGTCTACCGCCTGCTGCGCAGCCCGCAGGGAAAGCATTTGCAAGCGATCGCAACTCCCGGAGAACAGAGCCAGCGAACGGCCAAGGCCGTCGCCTGGCTGCACGCCAACTACGCCAGGCCGCTGCGCGTCGAAGATCTGGCGGCGATGGCGCAGATGGGTGTCTCCACCCTGCACCATCACTTCCGCTCCCTGACCGCGATGAGTCCGCTGCAATATCAAAAGCAACTGCGCCTGCACATTGCGCGCGAGCGCATGCTCAACAAAGGATTGGACGCGGCCAGCGCGGCCTTCGAAGTCGGCTATGAAAGCGCCAGCCAGTTCAACCGCGAGTACAGCCGCTTTTTCGGGCAACCGCCGATGCGCGACATTAAGGCTCACCGCGAAGCCTTCGCCGCGGCCGTACAGGCATAACGTCGATCGATATCGCCTTACAGTACGGCTTCTATATCCCGATAAAGAACGGCTCTATTGCGCCCCTCGCGCTTGGCGGAATAGAGCGCCTCATCGGCGCGGGAAAGCGCGGCATCGACGCTCTCCTCGCCGGGCAAAATCGCGGAGACTCCGATGCTGACGGTAATCGATTTTACCGGCTGGTCAAGCTGCAATTCCTCGACGGCGGCGCGCAGCCGGTCGGCCAAAGCCAACGCGCTGTCCTCATCGGTCTCCGGCAGCAACAATCCAAACTCCTCGCCGCCGATTCTAGCCACCGTATCCTGCTCCCGTATCCACTTGCGGCAAAGCCCGGCAAAAGCTTTCAGCGCCCGATCGCCAAACTTGTGTCCGTAGGTGTCGTTGATGCGCTTAAAAAAATCGATGTCGATCATGCACACCGAAAGCGGCCGATCGTACCGCTGGGCGCGCTTGATCTCATCCACCGCCAGAGAGAAAAAACGCGCGCGATTGGGCATTCCGGTCAGCGGATCGGTATGAGCCATCCGCTTCATTAGCGCTTCCAACTCCTTGCGGATGGTAATGTCGACCAGAATGGTGACCACCACTTCCACGCCGTCTGTTGCCACTGTCGTTGCCGCCAGCAACACATCCTTCTCGTCGCCGTTCGGCAAGTGGATGCGCACTTCAAAACCCGAGGCCCGCCCGCTGCTCCGCAAGCTGGCGGTCAACCGCGCCCAATCCTTCCGATCGAAGCAGTCTTCAACTTTGAATACTCCCGCCGACGCATCCACGCCGAAGTAATCGGCGGCGGCATCGTTGACCCGAATCAGGCGGCCATCCTCTTTGGCGGTAATCAGCAGCGGCGCGGGAACCGCCTGGAGAAACTGCTGCCACATGTCGCGGCTCTTCGCCAGCCGTTCGTTGGCGGCGCGCTCGGCGCGGGTAGCGGCCCAGTTTAAACGGCGCAGGCGTTTCGTTAAAATAAGCGCCAAGGCGAGAGCGGCGTTAATCATCGCGACGCCCGCCATCTGTCCATAGCTGGTAGGCGTCCACGGCGCGGACGAAATGTATTCCACCAGCATGACAACGCTGCCGACTACGCCGCAGGCCAGCGCCAACCGGAAAGAAACGGGCAGCGCCAGATAGAAAATCGCCGACAAGATAAAGATAATCAGCAAGCCGAGATCGGTGTGAGAGCTTTCGAGCGCGGTTGCCGCGGCGATTACCAAACCGGCCCAGACGGCGCAAACGAGTTCGAAGCGGTAAAAGCTGCGCACCCGCGCAAGAGCAATCCAGCAAAGCAACGAAGCGATCTCGACCGCGGCGCGAGAGGTTATTACATAAAAAAAGTTTGCCTGGCCGTAAAATCTCCAATCGCTGAATAGAAACAGCGGATTGACCAGCATTGCAGCAAAAAAACATATCCGGGCCTGACGTACAAACTCCTGTAAGTGTTCTACCCGGTATTCGGCTTCAGAAGTTTGTGCAATAAATTCCCCGCTGAGGGAGGAAACGGATGATTGCATAGATAAATTATCAGCTAATCGATTTGCATTTTCGAGCATTAATTCCCATAGCAAATATTTTTTGGGTTACGTCGGTTATAGAGAATCGAGAATTTGCCGATAAGCCAGATAAGGCTTGTTCGGCAAAATTTTTGTTGGCCATTGTTAGCAATTACTTAGGCGACTTATAAGCCGATGAGCTTGGGCGCGCCAACTTCGCCGGCGCGCGCATTCCGATACGCGTTTCGCCGTAAAACCATCGCCATTACTTCCAAATTGATGGCCACGCCGAAAGGTCGACAAATAAAAACGCTTCGTGGCTGGCGCTGTATTGTCGCACCGGCCACGAAGCGAGTATCGATATTAAGTTTCGTTCCTTCGGTTATTGCACGTCGTCGGGAGTACCGGATTCGGGATGAACGATGCGATAGCCGGCGCCGCCATTGGCCCAAACCAGCAGCAGCACATTCTTGCCCTCGGCTACGGCGTGCAGCTCCTTTGAGAAAGCCTCGACGTTTTGGACCGTGTGACGGTTGACGCTTATGATGACGCTGCCGCGCCCGATCCCTGCCTCGTCGGCCGGGCTGCCCGCGCGCACATTCTCCACCACAACGCCGTGGATGCGCTCGGGAAGGCTAATCTGCTGACGGATCTCGGGCGTCAAGTCGGCTACCGTTAGCCCCAGCTTGTTGCTCGCATGCCCGCCGGCATCGGCGCTATCCGACTCCTCGTCCTTATCGCTTTTGAACTCGCCCACCGTAACGTGAATCGTCTCCGGCTTGCCATCGCGGATGATACCCAGATCGATCGCCGTACCCGGCGCGATCTGGCTGACGGCCACCTGAAGAGCACTGCTGTTGGCGATCTTTTTGCCGTTCAGCTCGCGCAGCACATCGCCGTTCTTCAGCCCCGCCTTGCTGGCCGGCGAATCCGGCGTCACATCGCTGACGAGCGCGCCCGTCGCATCGGGCAGACTGAAGGAATCCGCATTCTCTGGCGTCACCTCGTTCATCGTGATGCCCAGATAGCCGTGGTGCACCGTGCCGGTTTTGATGATGGCCTCGGCCGAGGCGCGCACGATCTGCACGGGAATGGCGAAGCCCGCGCCGGCAAAGGAACCGCTGTTGGAGATGATGAAGGTGTTGATGCCGATCAGCTCACCCCGCGCGTCCACCAACGGGCCGCCGGAGTTGCCNNGATCGCCGCATCGGTCTGGATGAAAGCGCCGGGCTTGCGAAGATCTTCCGAATAGGGATTGGGCCGGTCGAGCGCGCTGATGATGCCGCGCGTAACCGAAAACTGGAAGAAGCCAAAGGGACTGCCGAAGGCCAGCGTCGTCTGGCCGGGATGCAGTTTGGTCGAGTCGCCCCAGGGCAGGCTGGTCAAATTGTGCGCGTCTATTTTGAGGACCGCGATGTCGTTGAGCTTATCGATGCCCACCAGCTTGGCCTTGAAAACGCGGCGGTCGTCGAGCATCACTTGAATGTTGGTGGCGTTATCGACCACGTGATTGTTGGTGACAATGTAGCCGTCGGACGAAATGATCACGCCGCTACCCACGCCGTGCTCGATCTGCGGCTGCTGCTTCTGCCCCTGGCCGCCCTGGCCGAAAAAGAACTGCTGAAATCCCGGCGGAAGATCTTCCGGATCGATGCCGCCGAAGTTCTGCGCCTTGGCCGCGACGCGCGCGGTAACGGCGACATTGACCACGGACGGCGTAACGCGCGCCGCCACGGCCTCGACCGCGTTATCGAGCGCGATCAGCGGAGCGATGCTCGCATCGTCGGCGGGCGCGGCTGCGGCCTGCCCTGGGCAAGCAAATAGAAACGCGGCGAAAACGCCGGCGGACGCGGCGAAAACTTTCGCCTTGACGATTAATAAATTCGTTGTTGCGGGCATGGTAATTTCTCCAGTTGAAGTTGAATTCTCCGTTTAAAGCTCAAAAACCAGCCAGCCATCGAAGGGAAGCCGAAGGGCGGGCCGGAGGAATTTCTTATCGGGTGGCGCGGAAGCCGGCGACGATCCAGCGGCGGGCGCGGCTGGGGAATCAGCAGAATAAACCGTCAAAAAGNNAAAAGAAGCGTACGACGGCGCGCCGCTCAACTGGCGGATTCGCCGGTTCGCTGGCTTGATCTTGAGCCGTCTGCTCTTCCCAGTCGGTAAGGACCATTTTAGGCTGCGTTGAGGCCGCGTCAGAATCGTGCCGCGCGGCGACGAATGGCGCTCGCTCCGCAACTTCGCGCGAAGCAATTTCCGTAGCGACGGTTTGCCTCGGCGCAACGCGACGCGACACAGCGGCGCGATCAATTTGCACCGGCGCGGCGTGCGAATTCGTCTGCGCGAGCGCCGGCGCTGCCACAAATGATTTCTGTTGTGACGACGCGGCGACAAAGGCGACCAACCGCGGGCAGCGTTCGAGTCCAATGGCGGCCGCAAGCAGCAGACCGCAGACAGCGCCCACCAACGCGCGCGCCGCAAAGGGATGAATCGTCCGCTGCTCTCGCAGCAGGCT
>PMHC01000014.1:275-21882 GCA_003156495.1 Acidobacteriaceae bacterium | reverse complement strand
CGCAGGCCATCTCGCGCTCCCGCTCCAGACGGCGCTGAATCCACGCCAGCGCCGGATTGAGCGGAAACAGCACCAGCGCAATCTGCTGCAACAGATTGCTCCAATCGTCGCGCCGGCAAAGGTGCGCTGCCTCGTGCAAAACAATCTGCTCCAACTCAGCCGGCTTCAGGCGCGAAAGCAGTTCTTCAGGAATAAGAATGCGCGGCCAGAAAAAACCGATTGCGCAGGGCCGGTCGAGCATCGGCGCGGCGCAAACTTCCATGCGGCGCGCCGTCAACGTGGCCGACAAAGCACCCGACTCAATCGGCACGGCGGTCTTCCACAAGCCGCGCAAATGACCTGCATGAACGGCAAGCCGCGTCAGACGCACGGCGGAAGCGGCCAGCCACAATGCCGCGATAAAAACGCCCCAGCGACTATCCAATGCCAGCCACGGCTGCGCGGCAGATGATGCAGCCATCGCGCCGGCAGACGCGTTCCCTTGCGAGAAAAGCGGAGCGAAAGGCAACGCCACAACCGCGACAAAACCCGCGCCCCAAACGACGAAACGATGCGCGGCCGAAAGCCGCGGCGCAAAGCGGAGGCAAACGCCGAGAACCAACGCAAGCGTAGCGCTCTGCCACAGCGCTGAGACGACCATCGGCGCGGCCATTTGCGCAAAGGCGGCAAGCATGCTCGCGGCAGAATGGAATACGCCGGAAAGCAAAATTTCTTCCATCGCCTACGCCTCCCTTCCCTGCGCCGCGTCGGGACCAGCCGCGCGAATCGCCACCCGCAAATGTTCCAGCTCCTCGGCGCTGATCTCCTCGTCGCCCAGCAGCGATAACACGAGTTTCTCGCGCGAGTTGTCGAAGAAGCGGCCGAGCACCCGCCGCACCTCCGAGCGCGAAGCCTCGCGTTCGGCCACGCGCGGCCGGTAAACAAAGGCCCGGCCCTGCTGCCGGTGACGAACGTACCCCTTCTGCTCCAGAATGCGAACCGTCGTCAGCACCGAGTTGTAAGCCAACGGTTCGCCGGCAGGCAAGGCGGCAACCAAATCCGTCACCGAAGACTCGCCTCGCCGCCAGAGGATCTTCATCAGCCTCAGTTCGGCTTCGGTCAGCGTATTGGAGCGTTTGGGCGGCATAAAAGTCTCATGAATTCCAAAGGCCAGGCCATCGGCCGGAATCTTCTGTTCGTCTAGGTAGACGAGCAACTAAAGGATTAGTTAGCTCTTCTCGTAAAAATTTTTCGCCTGCTCCGGCGCGCCCGCTAAACCCGCCTCCCACCCTGTGTTACGATCCGGGAAAGCATTCAATCCGCGATTTTCACGCATTCAAATCGGCCGATCCGGGCAGAGGCCGATGCAGCAGTTTTGCGCGACGCGGCAAAATGCATTCACAACCAATTCACCGCGCGATTTCGCATTCCGAAAATCCGCGCGCGAGGCGCCTGATGAACAGCCAACTACGCCCTATGACGCTCGGTGAAATTCTGGACCGGACCGCCGAGCTTTATCGCAACCGCTTTTCGCTCTTCGCCGGCCTCTCGGCCCTTTTTGCCGCGGCCATGCTGGCGATCCAGATGGCGCATCTGGGCGTGCTGGCGCTGATCGGCTATCCGCATATTCCCGCGCAGCGGGAGTGGATTTACGCCGTTATGATCGGCGTTGAGCTGCTGGCGATTTCGCTCGTGGCCGGCCTCTCGATTGCCGCCTTCAGCCGCGCCGTAGCCTGGATTCATCTGAACGAAACGGCTACCATCCGCGCCGCCGCCAAAAGCGTTTTCACCCGCCCGGGCAGATATATCTGGCTGATGGCCGTCACCATGTTCCGCGCCTGGGCTCCGCTCTTCGCACTCTATGTCGCGCTCTTCGCCATCATTTTCTCCGTCCTTCCCGCCGGATTTCTCTTCAATCCGCAGCTCGCGCGGCTAGCTCCGTCAACGGACCCGCAAACGCTCGTCACCGCCGGCATCGCCATGCTCGTCCTGCTGCCGCTGCTTCTCGGCGCCGCGATCTATGGCGTGCTGATGTGGCTGCGCTACTCGCTGGCCATGCCGGCCTGCGTCGTCGAAAATCTGCCCGCCGGCCGCGCCATCAAACGCAGCGTCGAGCTCAGCAAAAGCTCGCGCGGACGCCTCTTCATACTCTGGCTGCTGGTCTACGCCGTCCGCATGTTGCTGGGCGTTCTTCTGGGTTTTCCATTTCTTCTTTACAGCTTCAAGCATCCCGGCCAAACGCTGCCTCTTGGCTGGCTGGCGCTCTCCGAGCTGGCCGGATTCGTCACCAACACTCTGATCGGCCCCATCTACTCCACCGGCCTCACGCTCTTTTACTATGACCAGCGCATCCGCAAAGAAGGCTTCGACATCGAGTGGATGATGCAGGCCGCCGGACTTACGCCGCCGGCGCTCGCCGCGCCCTCCACCGCCTCCGAGCCCGCCGCGCTCCCTGCTACCGTGGAAGAGCGATGAATTGCGGGCGTTCGGATTCCGGTTGGCGAAGGGCAGCAGTCTTATTGGCACTGGCCTCAGCCGCTTTGGCCGCGCATGCGGAGCCGCCGGAAAGCTGGTGCGACACCAGCGCCACCGAATACATTCAGCACCTGCAAAACTTCGATCGCATCGTCACCGTCTGCCAGAGCGCGCGAGCCGCGCAGCCGCAGGCCGCTAGCTTTGCCGCCTGCGATCCGGCTCAGGTCGGCCCTAACGACCGCGTCGCGTGGCCCGCCGGCACTAACGCCGCGCCGCGCGAAATTCGCTACGACTGGCTGCGCCAGACGCTGGCTCGCGCCGCTAAAAAAGAGAGCACCGCCGACGCCGACTCGCGCTCTATTCTTACGCGCACAAAAAAACGCGCGCTCAACATAAACGATCTTCTCGCCGAAGCGCGCCAGCGCCTCGCCTTCGACACTCAACAAGCTGCCAGCCCGGCCACCATCAATCCCGGCTACGGGCAAGAGCGCAAAAAACTCAACGCAATTCTGACCGACAGCGCCTATCGGCACACAGCGGATATTTCGCCCCGCGAACGCCTATTGGAGTGGCTCGACGGTCTGCTCCATCGCATCTTCGCCGGCGCGGCGCGCATCGGCGAGCATATGCCGTGGCTTGTCTGGGCGCTGTGTCTGCTGCTACTTGCGGCAATTCTCACCGCGCTCATCTGGTTCCTAATCCGCCAGCAGAGGAACGCGCGCGTGCGGCTAACGCCCGATCTCGCGCCTGCGCCAGACGCGCCCTCGGCCCGCGAGTGGCAATTGTGGCTCCAGGACGCGCAAACCATGGCGGCGCAAGATCGCTGGCGCGAGGCCGTCCACTTCGTCTACTGGGCCGCCATCGCCAAGCTCGAATCCCTGCGCCTTTGGCCCGCCGACCGCGCCCGCACCCCACGCGAGTATCTGCATCTGCTGGCCGCCGGCGACGCGCGCCAATCGAGCCTGACGGCGCTGACCCATAGCTTCGAACACATCTGGTACGGCGGCCGCGCAGCCGCATCCGCCGACTACCAGGCCGCGCTAGAACTGGCCGCATCGCTGGGGGTGAAGACGCCATGAAGCTCTTCGCCTCGCTCGATGCTAAAGACCGCAAGCTGCTCGTGGGCTGCATGGCGACGGTGGTTCTGTTGGCAGTCGTCACAGCTTTTTTCGCGCGCGACCAAAACCGCGACGACAATCCCCTGCCCAGTTCTTACCTCACCGGCAAGCATGGCGCGCGCGCGGCCTACGATCTGCTGCAACGCAGCGGCTACTCGGTCGAACGCTGGCAGCAGCCGCTAAGCGAGTTGGCCAGCCGCGCCAACGCGCAGACGACGGTGATTGTCGCCGAACCCTCCTTCGTCACCGAAGAAGATTTGAAGGCCGTGCGCGAAATCGCCGCTCGCGGCGGACGCGTTCTGTTGACCGGCAGCGTGGGCGGACGGCTTGCGCCCGGCGGCAGCGTGCGGTCCTCCACGCAATTTCAGTCGCTCTGCAAACTCGCGCCGCAAGGTCTTGACCCGCTGGCCGCCTCCGGCGAAGTTTGGATCGCACCCCAAGCCGGCTGGGCTCAGGAGAGGCCGCGCGATCGCGTCGAATACAATTGCGCCGGCGAGCCCGCCGTGGTTGAATACGCCGAGAGCAAAGGGCAAATTATTTGGTGGGCCAGCGCCACGCCGCTTGAAAACGACTCGATCGCCCGCGCAGAAAATCTGAATCTCTTTTTGAACTCGCTCGGCCCACGAGAGGGCCATCGTTTTTATTGGGACGAATCGCTGCACGGCGAGGCGCGCACGCAATGGTTCTACGCGCGTGGCCCGGCCATGAATCTTCTGCTGCTGGGCTTTGCAGGTATCACGCTGCTGATTCTTTTCAGCTTCAGCCGCCGGCGCGGCCCGGTACGCGATCTGCCCGCGCCGCCACGCGCCACGCCCGTTGAATTTCTTGAAGCGCTGGGCTCGCTTTACGCCGAGGCCGGAGCCGCCGCAACGGCGGTCGAAATCGCCTGCGAGCGTTTCCGCCGCAGAACCGGCCAGTGGTGCGGAATCAAAACCGCGCAAATGAACGCCGAAGAACTTTGCCGCGCGTTGCGCCAGCGTTTTCCGCAAGCCGGCGAATCGCTTGAAGCCGATCTCGACAACTGCGAAGCCGCCATCAAGGACGATAAACTCTCACCCAAACGCGCGCTCTCGCTCGTGCAGGCGCTTCATCGCCACGGCGACGCGCTCGAAGCGGCGATGCGAACTAAGATTCAACCGCGCCAACCATCGCGCCCATCATCGAATGCGTAAATTGAATGCGCAACAGGAGAACGGAATGACCGAGGAAAACAACCGAGAACAAAACGAGCAAAGGCCAGCCGCCGCGTTGCCCGCGACCCGACAGTTGCTCGCCGCCGCGCGCGCCGAGTTGGGCCGCGTAATCGCCGGGCAAAGCGCGGCCATCGACGAGGTTCTTGTCGCCGTTCTGGCGCAAGGCCATGCGCTGCTTGAAGGCGTGCCCGGCATCGCCAAAACCCTCATCGTCAAATCCGTGGGCCGGCTGCTCGGACTCGGCTTCAATCGCGTGCAAGCCACGCCCGACCTGATGCCCGCCGACATTCTAGGCACCGCGATCTTCAAGCCCGGCGCCGACGAATTCACTTTCCACCCCGGCCCTGTCTTCACCGATCTGCTGCTGGTCGACGAGATCAACCGCATGACGCCGCGCACCCAGGCCGCGCTGCTCGAATGTATGGAGGAGCGCCAGGTCACCAGCGACGGCGTGCGCCGCCCGCTGCCCGCCTGGTTCACCGTCTTCGCCACGCAGAATCCGATCGACTTCGAGGGCACCTATCCGCTGCCCGAAGCGCAGCTCGATCGCTTCCTGCTCAAAATCAAAATCGGTTACCCCAGCGCCGACGAAGAGCGGCTCATGCTCGAGCGCCATCGCCACGCCGCCGGCGCAAATCTGCTAGACGCCGTAAAAATTCATCCCCTCGATGCCGCGCTGCTCGCAGCCGCGCGCAGTGAAGTTCGCGCGATCCGCGTCGAGCGCGATCTCGACGGCTACATCCTCGACCTCGTTCGCCGCACCCGCGAATGGCCCATGCTTTCGCTCGGCGCCAGCCCCCGTGCAGCCATCTGCCTGCTGCGCGTCGCGCAGGTTTTCGCCGCCTTTGAAGATCGCGACTACCTGATCCCCGACGACGTAAAACGCGCCGCGCCGCCCACCCTCCGCCATCGCATTCTGCTCAACCCAGAAGCCGAACTCGAAGGCTTCGACGCCGACCGCGTCCTCGCCGAGATCGTCGCCGCCGTCCCGGTGCCGCGCCAATGATCTCGCCCTCGCTCCATCCCAAACCCGTGCGCGCCGCGGCCCAACCGCGCGGTCGCCTCGCCTTCGGCCTCACGCCGCGCGCCATCTGGCTACTCGTCGCCGGCCTCGTCCTCGCGTTGCCCGGTTTTTTCGATGCGCATCTTGCCTACGGAATGCTGATCTGGGAAGCGCTCGTCCTCGCCGCCGCGCTCGCCGACGGACTGCGCCTACCCGCGCCGCAACAAATCACGATCGCCCGCTCCTGGTCGAATGCTCCCGCATTAGCCAGCGAAACCGAAATCGAACTCGCCCTGAAGCACAACGGCGCAACACCGCTCGACTGCCAGTTCATCGACGATCTGCCCCCAGCCCTCGTCGCCGCGCCACACGCACTGCATCTGCGCGCATTTCCCCACCTGCGCGCCGCCTTGCGCTATAAAATCCAGCCGCGCGCACGCGGCGACGCCCGCACCGGCGGCGTCTATCTGCGCTATGCCTCGCCCCTCGGCCTGGTTGAGCGCTGGGCTTTCGCGCCGCTCGAGCAAACCCTCCGCGTCTACCCGGCCTTGCGTCAGGACGAAAATCAAAAAATCTTTCTCGCGCGCGGCCGCCAAATCGAATTGCAACTCCGCCAAGCTCGCGAGCGCGGCCTGGGCCGCGACTTCGAAAGCCTGCGCGAATATCTCGACGGCGACGATCTGCGCGATCTTTGCTGGACGGCGGCAGCGCGCCGCGGCCAGCTCATCACCCGCCGCTACCAAACCGAGCGCAGCCAGCCGGTCTGGATCGTGCTCGACGCCGGCCGTTTGCTTCAAGGCCGCATCTTGAGCAAATCGGTTCGCAGCCCACTGCGCGATCCCGCCACGACCCGTGACGAAGAACTCCCCACTAGCTATTCCAAGCTCGACTACGCCTGCTCGACCGCCGTGGCGCTGGCGCAGTTGGCGCTCTATTCCGGCGATCGCGTCGGCCTGCTCGTCTACGGCCAGCAGGTACAGCAGCGCTTGCTGCCCGGCCGCGGCGCGGCGCATCTGCGCCAAATCGTCGAAGCCCTCGCTCAGGCCCGCGCCGAAGCCGCCGAGGCCGACCACCTGCGCGCTGCTTCCGCCCTCAACCGCTGGCAGCCGCGCCGCGCTCTCATTCTCTGGATCACCGATCTGGCTGAAACCGCCATGCGGCCCGAAGTCGTCGACGGAGCCATGCAGTTGCTTCGCCGCCACGTACTGCTCTTCGTCGCCATGGCGCAGCCAGACGTCGCGGCCATCGCCGACGCGCAACCCAAAAACGTAGAAGAGATGTTCCGCTCCGCCGCCGCACAGGAACTCGCCGCACGCCGCCAACTGCTGCTGGCGCGGCTCCGCGAGCAGGGCGCACTCACGTTGGACCTCGATCCCGCGCAACTTACCCCCGCAGTCCTCAACCAATATTTAAAAGTGAAAGAGCGCGCGATGGTGTAGTGCGCCGCGCCAGGTAAAACAAGCAGCGCAGGTCTCCTGACCTGGGGTCTCCATTTTCAATGCTGGATCAAAATGCAGGCTCATTGCCCGGCTGGCCGCAAACTGACCAGAACGACGTCATTGCTATTCATTGGAATCGTGATTTGTGCGTTTCCATCGATGCCACTTCGTAAGCTCCGATCCTGCTCCGGAATGTCCCCGGTCAGCTCATTCAAGTGAGCGGTCTGGGCCGCGGTCAGGTTCGCGGGCGATCCCATTTCAAGGTAGGCCGTGTAAGCGTCGTTGGCGTGGTACCCGGTGCGATACACTTGCAGGCGATAGACCGCATTGGGAAGAAGATGCTCCACCTTCAGAATGACCGCTGGAGCCGGGTGTGACGGAATCACCTTGCTGTAAAACGGCCGGTTGCTTACATTCTGTAGAGGTTGTTCAAAGTCCCACACCACCGCTTCAAAACTCTTGCCATCTGTTGCCAGCATAACCTGTGCATCGTCGGAAACGATGCTGTTTCCCTGCAGCGCATGCAGGTACTTGTACGCAAAAAAAGCGGGTTTCCGAATACCTTCACGATTCAGCAGGCCGAACCCGCCTTGAAACGAGGCCGTCGGCGGCCCCGGCTCCTCGAACAGATCGGAATAAGTCCAGTAACTCATGCCTTGCGCCAGCCCCTGGCAGGCTTTGAGCTTGCTGAGAATATACGGAGCGCTGATGTAGGAATCATGCACAAGATCTCTCGGGGTATAGCTTGTGCTCCACTCCGTAAAGTACAGGGGCAGGCTAGGAAACGCCGAGGCCGCAATCTGCTGGCGAACGCGGCGCACGTCGCCAGTGATTGCATCCGGTGAGGCAGAGAGCTTGGTATCGCTTTTCCCGTTTTCATCCAGAAAGCCGCCGTCTACCCCGTAGGTATGGGTCGTCACGAAATCAACCGCGGCGCCACTTGCTTTTACGTGCGCCAGAAACTCCGGCACCCATGCGGCCCCCGCCGTCGATGGGCCGCCCACACGCAATGCTAGATCGATGGATTTGATAGTCCGCGAGGTCAGGTCATAGAGATCGAAGTATGCCTTCTGGTCGCCCCCCTCCCAAAAACCGGAAAGGTTCGGCTCGTTCCAAACTTCGAAGTACCATGTACGCACTTCGTCGCGCCCGTAACGTTCTTCTATGTGGCGGATAAAGGCGGCCACGAGGTCGCGCCAGCCCTGCGGGGTAGGATGCGAGGTGTTGCCATGCCAGAAGAAAACGCTGTTCTGGGAGCTGGCGAGCGCTTCGGGCGTAAACCCAAGCTCCACGAAGGGCTTGATGTGCCTCGCCCTCAGGTCATCGTAAAGCTCGTCGATCTTTGACCAGTTGTAGACCGTTTTTCCCTTCTCCGTTCGTACGGTTCCCAACACGTCGTGAAAGATGGCGTGGAAACGCAGGTAGCGGAATCCGAGCTCGTCGGCGGCAAGCCTGAGCTGCGCCTGACTATCATCCCGGATCAGCGTGCCGGGGTAGTCCGACCCAACCGAGAGATCGAAGAAATGGTCCACCGGTCCGTCCGTGCGCTGGAGGTCACCCACAATCATGCGGGAAGCGGGTGGTTGCGAATGGCCTATGGCAGAAGACGCAACGGCTAAAAGCAAAACAAAACTTGCGATGGACTTTCCACATGAATGGCGCATCATGGCTCACATCATATTTCGAAAATGGCGCGTCGTCCATCTGAAACCCATGCCGCCGGTCTTCAAGACCGCGCCTGGGGCGTCGATGGTTGATCGAGATACGAAAAGCATGTCGAATAAGCTGACCGTCTACGCGCCCGCCGAGGATTTAGATTCGAAAGGAGCCATCGCCATCTTCATGGCCAAAGCGCGCAAGACCGGCGACGCCGCCTATATCGCTCATGCCTCGCGCGTCGCAGCCGACGCCACCGGCCGGAACAACCACACCAGCAGCAGCGCGAACAGCGCGCCGCCCACGGTGAACTTCAGCCACGCCGGCGCCGACGATGGCGAAAAAAATCCTTCGAGCGTTCCGGCAATCACCAGCAGCGGAATGATACCTGCCACCAGCCGCGAAGCCTCGGCCCCGGCCAGCGCCATCGCGTCGCGCCGCCGGTAGAGTCCCGGAAAGAGCAAACCGCCGCTCAGCCGCAATCCCGCCGCGCCCGCCAGCACAATCGAGGGCAGCTCAAGCGCGCCATGCGGCGCAACAAAACTCCACAGATCGACGGCCATCGCGTGCTGCTGGCAGGCCGCGCCGATCACCCCCAGCAGCAGCCCGTTAAAAAACATCGACCAGACCGGACCTATTCCGAAAACCATTCCGCCGGCAAAGGCCACAAAGCAGACACTCAGATTGTTGGTCATGATCGCGCTTGAAGCCACCGGCTCCAGGCCGACAATCGAGTGCGTCCACATTTCATGCTGCTCGATGGTTGAGACCATCTCCGGCCCGAGCATCTGGCGCATGAACTGCGGCCGCGCCAGCGTAAGCACCACGCCCAGCGCCGCGCCGCCCACCATCAGCGCCAGCGCCACCAGCACGTAGCGCATCTGCCGCTGTACCACGGCCGGATAGCCGTCGCGCAAAAACAGCAGCGCCCGCCGGAATCCTTTTCCCCGACTTGAATAGATGATATGGTGAGCGCGAGCCAGTAATTGGTTGACGCGCGCCGCATAGACGCCGGCCGTCGGGTCTTGCCGCAACGTCGACAGATCGCCGGCCGCCTGCCGGTAAAGCAGCGCGGCCTCGCGCAGTTCGCTCCGCGCCAAACGCCGCGCGCCACCAGCCGAAGCCTGGCTCAGCAACTGTTCGAGCCGTTCCCAGTAGGGACGGCGTTTTTCGAGCCATCGATTGGAGAGCACGATCGCCATGGAAGCAACTCGAGATCAGCTTAGCATCGAGACCCCGGAACTGATCGCCATTGAAATGCCTCTGGCCGGCATTGGCAGCCGCTTTATCGCGCTGCTGGTCGATTCGCTAATCGAAGGCGCGGCCGGCATCGTTTTGCTCGTCGCCGCGGCCATCCTTCTTCCCGCGTTGCGCCACTTCTGGCGGCTCTCGGCCAACTGGGCGCTGGGCCTGTTCTTCCTCTTCATTTTTCTGCTGCAGTGGGGCTACTTCGCGCTCTTTGAGGCCTTCGGCAACGGCCGCACGCCGGGCAAGCGCGTGGCGCGCATTCGCGTCATTCATCAGTCCGGTCGCGGCATCAACTTTTTCGAATCGCTCACGCGCAATCTCATCCGCTTTGTCGATTACCTGCCCAGCTTTTACGCCGTGGGACTCGTGACGATATTTCTCAGCAGGCGCAATCAGCGGCTAGGCGACATGGCCGCCGGCACGCTAGTCGTCCGCGATCGCGAAATCGAAGCGCCCACCTGGAATGAGAGCCGCACGCGCACCATCACCGCAGTAGCCTTCTCTGACCAGCCGGCCATTTCCGCGCCGCATTTGCGCGTCGTGCTGCCCGCCCCCGAACTGGCCAAACTCGCGCCCGCTGATCTCGAAGTGCTCGAAGGTTTCTTCGACCGGCGACTCGACATGGACTTGGCCACCCGCGCCTCGCTGGCCGAGCGCATTGCCGCAGCCCTCTGCGCCAAATCCGGCCTGACGATTCCGGCCGAAACTAGCGTCGAAACCTTTCTTGAGGCCGTGGCCTATCAATTCCGCGAGCTGGGCAGGACGCATTAGCGAAGTTGGACGCATGAACAAAACTGCCCGAAAATCCACATTCCAAGCGCCGCCGGCCGCAATGCACCCATGGTTTAAGATTTTTACAGTATCTCCGAGAATCGTTGCGTCCCCCCGCGAACAAAAATGCACCGCGACTTTATCGGAGACAAACTGGCCTGGAGGCGGTAAACTCCAAGCCGGCATCAACAGGAGAGCACGAGCATGGCCAAGAGCGTCAACAAAGTTATTCTTTTAGGCAACGTCGGCAAAGATCCCGAAATCCGTTCGACCGGCGGCGGCACCATGGTGGCCAGCTTCGGACTCGCCACCAGCGAGCGCTCCAAAGATCCCCAAGGCAACTGGCAGGACCGCACCGAGTGGCACAACATCGTCGTCTACGGACGGCTGGCCGAAATCGTTCGCGACTACGTAAAAAAGGGCTCGAAGATCTTCATCGAAGGCCGGCTTCAGACTCGCAACTGGGAAGACAAAGAGTTCGCGGGGCGCAAGGTTTACCGCACCGAGATTATCGCCAACGACATCTCGCTACTCTCTGGTCGCGAAGAGAGCGGCGGCTCCTACGGCAACCGCTCGTCGAGCGCGCAAAACAACACCGCCAGCGCCGCCAACATGGATCAGCGCCAACCCGCCGGCCGTGACGATCTCTCGCAATCCACCGAAATCTCCGACGAAGACATTCCCTTCTAGGTTCGTGACCGCTTAAATTTGTGCTATCGTGGGTGCCCCATTCTAGCCGCGTTCTTGCTCTTTGCGGCTAGGGTGGGATGCAAGTCAATCCATACTCCGATACACCGACGTTTCTACCGGCTCGTTGCAATCATTTGCGCGGCGTGCTGCAGGCTGGTTTCGGTCACTTTGGCTCCAGACAACATGCGCGCCACCTCCTGCTTGCGAGCCTCATCGTCGAGCACGCGAATGCGCGTGTGCGTGCGGCCATCCTTCTCGTGTTTTTCCACGGCCAGGTGCTGATCGGCGAAGGCTGCAATCTGCGGCAGGTGGGTGACACAAAGAACCTGCTGCGCGCGACCGAGAGCCTTGAGCTTTTGGCCGACCGCCTCGGCGGCGCGGCCGCCAATGCCGATGTCTATCTCGTCGAAGACCAGCGTGCGCGGCGTAGTGGTTCTCTTGGATTTGGCGGCGGACTCTTCGACAGCCACCTTCAGCGCCAGCAGCACGCGCGAAAGTTCGCCGCCCGAGGCGATCTCGATCAGCGGCAACATCGGCTCGCCGGGGTTGGTCGCGATGCGGTATTCGACCGTGTCCCAGCCCTGCGAGCTCCACGCGGAATCCGTCTCGTGAGCCAAAGCCCCGTTGCCCTTGCCGCTCTCTCCGGCGGAAACGACGGAAACCGCGAAGCGACACTTCATGGCCAGCGAATTGATTTGCGCCTCGGCGAGTTTGGCCAGCCGGGCCGCAGCGGCGCAACGTTCGGCGCTCAGAGCGCGCGCGGCTTTTTGATATTTTTCTGTCTCTTGATTAACAGCCGCGCGCAATGCCTTGATCAGTCCATCGCGATCCTCAACCTCGGCCAGCTTGCGGGCCGCATCCTCGCCGAAAGCGATCACCTCGGCGATGCCCTGGCCATATTTGCGCTTGAGCCGGTCGATGATGACCAGACGGTCTTCGAGCTCGGCCAGACGGTCGGGCGAGGCGTCGATTGATTCGGCGTAGTCGCGCAGAGTCGTAGCAATGTCGGAAAGCGTAGCGCGAGCCGAGGCCAGATCGCGGGCCGAAGCGGCAAAACTCGCGTCGTAGCGGGCCAGTTCCTCGACGTGAAGTTGCGCGGCGCGCAAAGAAGTTTCGGCGCTTGAGCCGCCTTCGTAAAGTTCCTCGAAGGCCCCCGTAGCGGCAGCGTAGAGCTTTTCGGCGTTGGCCAGAACGCGTTTTTCGGTTTCCAGCTTTTCGTCTTCTCCGGGTTCGAGATGAGCCTGCTCGATCTCCTTACGCTGATAGCTCCACAAATCGACCATGCGCAGCCGCTCCTGCTCGCCTTCAAGCAGGTCGCGAAGTTTGTCGCGCGCCTCGGTCCAGCCGGCGTAGGCCTCGGAAACGGCCTCGGTGGAGATGCCGCCAAAGCGATCGAGCAGCAGCCGCTGCTGCGTCGAGTCAAAGCTCGAAAGAGATTCGGCCTGCGCGTGAACCAAAGCCAGCTCGGGGGCGAGTTGTTTAAGCACCTGCACGGTGGCCGGCTGATTGTTGACGAAGGCGCGGCCCTTGCCGCCAGAGGCAATCTCGCGGCGAAGAATAATCTCGGAGCCCGCGGCGTCAATGCCGTTCTCTTCCAGAATGGCATCGGCTGCCGGCGTAGACTCGAAAACGCAGGAGACGACGGCCTTGTCGGCGCCGTGGCGAACCAGATCGGCCGAGGCTTTGCCGCCCATCAAAAGAGCCAGAGCGTCAACCAAAATCGATTTGCCCGCGCCGGTTTCGCCCGTAAGCAGGTTAAGGCCGGAGCCAAAGCTGGCAATGGCGTGATCGATGACGGCGTAATTTTCGGCGCGCAGTTCGACGAGCATAGTCGGTCCGTTGTACCCCGTGGATTCCGTCCGTTTCCCCTGCCCAATAAATACAACAGAATCCGAGCGCAGCATAGCACGAACGGCCGGGAAAACGAACAGATGGATCGCGCGCCAAAAGCAGTGCGGGCATCCAGGCGGTCACTTGGGTTAAAGGAATGCTCTCTGATACCGTTAAAGGTGAGGTGAAGGACAATTTTTACGTTGAATTCAGTTGCATTGGCGTTTTTTTTGCAGGCCGACGGTGGCGCTAGCCAAAGCTCTGGACAGGCACAGGGCATGGGCGCACTGGCCGAAATGGTCGGCAACATTGGTTCAGTTGCGGTCGGCGTGCTGGTGCTTTTGCTCATCGCCAGCCTGTATTCGTGGACGATCATTCTGAGCAAGATGTCCTCCTTCGGCAAAGCCACCAAGCAAAGCCGGCGATTCATCCGGACCTTCCGCAAGGCGACGCGGCTGCACGAAATCGCAGCCTTTGCCGCCGAGTGCCCGGCCAGCCCGTTGGCGCAGGTCTTCGAGGACGTCTACGACACCTACAAACGAATCACGGGCGGCTCGGGTCCGCCGCGCAGCTTGACCCCGCTGGAGCGGACGGCGCAGACCGCCGCCAGCGAAGCGGTCACGACGCTGGAGCGTCGGCTGACCTGGCTGGCGACGATCGGCTCCACCAGCCCCTTCATCGGCCTCTTCGGAACGGTGATGGGCGTCGTTGACGCCTTCCACGGCCTGGGCACGGCCGGCACGGCCACGCTGCGCGCCGTCGCGCCGGGCATCAGCGAAGCACTGATCACCACCGCCGCCGGCCTGTTCGTGGCCGTTCCGGCCGTGGCCGCCTACAACATCTTCACGGCGCGCGTGCGCACCTTTGCCTCGGCGACCGACGACTTTAGCCGCGAGCTGCTGAATTCGCTCGAAGAGATTCCGCAGCGACCGCAGGGCCAGCCGCGGGGCTTGGGCGAACTGCCGCAAAGGGGTTGAGCTTTGGCGTATACATCGAGCAACGGGCGAACGCAATCTGCCCTGGCCGAGATCAACATCACGCCAATGGTCGACGTGGTGCTGGTGCTGCTGGTGATCTTCATGATTACCGAGCCGGTCTTGCAGTCGGGCATCGAGGTCAACGTACCCAAAACGCGCACCGTCAAACAGATCACCGAGCAGCGGCTGGTGGTGACGATCGACCGCGATCAGCAGGTCTTTTTAAACGATCAGCCGATCAACGTGCATGAGCTACCGGCGCGGCTGCATCAGCCGGGCATCGATCCCGCGCATCAGGCGATTTATTTGCGCAGCGACGAGCGGGTGCCCTTCGGCGCCTTCGCCAGCGTCATGGACGCGGTCAAGCAGTCGGGCATTACCAATGTCTCGATCGTGACCCAGCCGCTGGACGCCAAGAACGCCGACGATAGCGGAAATTAGCGAAGCTGGCACGGCTAGCGGAATTAGCGGGGCTGAAACGTCCCCTACCTAAACAGCACCATAGAGCGACAAACATGAGCGGCGTATTCGAAAGCGGCGAGCAACTGGAGCGGGAACTGACGACGGAGCCAATCAAAGGTCCGGCGGCGGGTTCGATCGCGCTGCACCTCGCGCTGGTCGGAGCGCTGCTTTCTTACGGCTGGATGACGGGGCTGTTTCATCACAATCTGTGGGGCAGCGCCGGTGGCTCGGGCGGAGCGATGCAGGTCAATCTTGTCTCTAGCGCGCTGCCGCTGCCTGCCGAACAGATCAACCAAAACGTGTTGGCTACCGAAACGCCGAGCAAGGCGCCGGCGCAGCCCACGCCCAAGCAGCAGCAGCACGTCGATGAGACGGCGATCCCCATCTCCAGCAAGCAGGCCAAGCAGAAGCCGCAGCAAAAAAACGCGCCGACCAACGCCACGAAAACGCAGCAGCACCAGCAGCCGCCCAAGCAGCAGAATCTGGCGCAGTATGGCGAACAATCCGGCTCGAGCATGCCACGCGAACTGCGCTACGGAACCGGCGGACCAGCTACGGTCGGCAGCGGCAGCTTCGCCAGCATGTTCGGCTGGTACGTCGATCAGATCAATAAAAAAATGGCCGGCACATGGAACCGTTACGAAGTCGATCCGCGGACGCCGCGCGGCGCGCGCGTCTATGTGGTCTTCACCATCCATCGCGACGGCACCGTGAGCAACCTGCAACTGGACCGCTCGAGCGGCAGCCCCACGCTCGACCGCTCCTGCCAGCGCGGCGTACAGCGCGTAGATACCTTTGGCAATCTGCCTCCGGCTTATAATCAAAGCACGCTGAAGGTTGGCTATTACTGCGAATATTAAAGTGCAGCTTTCAGCCTCTAGCTTCTAGCTCTTAGCTCGTTGTGCAAGGGTATTGGCGTAAATGAATGCGAGCGACTTAGTGCGCGGCAATCATGATGCGCGCACCAAGTCGAAGCGCGTGCATCGAAATAAATTTGAGACGAAAAGCTAAAAGCTAGTAGCTAGAAGCTTAATCGGGAAGGACTGCATACGGCATGAAGATGAAATTCTTGCATTTCCCTTTGTTTCTGCTTGCTTTGGCATCTGTGGCGGCGCCGCAACTGCGCGCGCAAGACTGGGTGCGTACGGGAACCAACCTGGGCAATGAACGCCTCCGGTTGGCCGTGGCCGACTTCAAGCATGTGGGCAACGACCCGCAAACCTCCTCGCTCAAAGCGGCCTTTGACAACACGCTCTTCGGCGACCTGAGCAACGCGGGCCTCTTCGATATCGTTTCCAAAAGCCTTGCCCCGCAAGCCACGCCCGGCGCGCCGCAAGAGTTGGTGGTTACACAGTGGTCCGCTGCCCCGGCCAACGCGGCCATGGTGGCCTACGGTGCGCTGGCGGCCAACAATGGCCGGCTGGTGGTCTACGGCTGGCTGAGTGACGCGCATGGCACCGGCGGCCCGCCGGTGCTGGCCAAGCAATATAACGAAGCCGCCAACGCGGAAATGGCGCGCACCGTAGCCCATCGCTTTGCCGACGAAATCATTGCGCGGTTGGGCGGCGGCCTCGACGGCATCGCCGAAACCAAAATCTATTTCGTAAGCAATCGCACCGGCGCCAAAGAAATTTGGGCCATGGACTACGACGGCGCCAATCAGCACCCGATCACCCACCTGGGCAGCATCTCTATTTCGCCGCGCGTCTCGCCCGACAACTCGCGGCTGGCCTTCGCCTCGCTCGGCCGTGAGGGTTGGGCTATTCGCCTCTACTCGCTCGAGTTAGGACGGATGGTCGGCTTCCCCGCCGGCTCGGCCAACGGCAGCAATCAATCGCCGGCCTGGTCGGGCGACGGCGGCAAAATCGCCTTCTCCTCGGCACGTGGCGGCAAGCCGGAAATTTGGGTGGCAGACGCCAAAGGCGGCGGCGCGCGCCGGCTGACCAGCTTCGGCTCCGATGTATCGCCAAGCTGGAATCCGCGCAACGGCTCGCAAATCGCCTTTGTCAGCGGCCGCACCAGCGAGCCACAAATCTACATCATGTCGCAGGACGGCTCCAATGTGCAGCGGATGACCGACGGCGGTTACGCCATCTCGCCTTCCTGGTCGCCCAACGGCGGCATGTTGGCCTTTAGCTGGAACCGCAAGTACGGCCCCGGCGATCCCGGCGGCCAAGACATCTACGTGATGGACATCGCCAGCAAGCGCTGGCTGCAGGCCACGCACGAGGCAGGCAACAACGATTTCCCGTCCTGGTCGCCCGATGGCCGTCACATCGTCTTCCAGCGCCAGAATGGCCACCGCACGCAAATCTGGACCATGCTCTCAGATGGCACCGGACAACACCCGCTGACGACCAGCGGTGACAACTCCATGCCTAATTGGAGTTGGAAATAAAGATAGCGCCGTTAGCGATTGGCGAAGTCTGTTTCAACTTCGCGAGCCGCTAACGGCCCGTCGTAGCTCCAATCGCCTACGTTCAATCGCCAACAATGACAAGATCTTTAGCTCCTGATGAATTTTTTCTGGATTCGAGAAATGGAACAGAAGCGTTTACGGAATAGGGCTACGGAGCTTCTCCAGAGCTAAACTATCGCCCGCTTGACGTCGATGAACTATATTTTACTTATTGGATCCATGTTTCACGCCCGGTAAACGCCGAGCGGGAATCTTACGCGTGAAGGATATATCAAACCTTATAAGCGAAGCAGAAGGAAAGGAGTACTCCATTGAAATTGCGAAATCATGCTGCAGTATTGGCTCTGACATTGACTGCCTTAGTTGTTATCTCCGGATGCAAGAAGCACAAGCCCTTGCCTCCGCCGGAAACAGCTCCGGCAGCAGCAGTCGCTCCGGCGCCTACGGCGGAGTTAACGGCAACACCTACGGTGGTCTCGGCTGGAGATCAAGTGCAATTGAACTGGCGCACGACCAACGCCACGTCGGTCTCAATCGACGGTGTCGGTGATGTGCCCACTTCGGGTGTAAAAACGGTGACGCCTACTGCGTCGACGACCTATCATTTGGTTGCGCGTGGCGAGGGTGGCTCGGCCGATGCTTCGGCCCGGGTTACGGTCAATGCGCCGCCGGCCGTCAGCGTGCCCAGCAACACTCTGAGCGAAGAAGAAGAGTTCAAGGCGCACGTGCAGGATATTTTCTTCGATTACGACACCTATGACATCCGCGGTGACGCGAAAGACGTTCTGGCCAAGGATGTCGAGTATCTGCTCGCGCATCCGCAGATCAAGTTCGTGCTCGGCGGCTACTGCGACGAGCGTGGCTCGGACGAGTACAACTTGGCGCTGGGCCAGAACCGCGCTCAGGCTGCCAAAACGGCTTTGGTTGCCGCCGGCATCGCCGCCGACCGCATTCGCGTGGTCAGCTACGGCAAGGAAAAGCCCTTCTGCTCGGAATCGAACGAAGAGTGCTGGCAGTTGAACCGCCGGGATGGATTCGCGATCGACCGGTAAAAACGGCTGTGAGCCTTCAGCTCGATTGGCGAAAACGCGACGGTGTTGAGAAAAGGAATGATCCTGGCCGGCGCGAAAACGAGAAACGGCCGGTGGAGGCAAGATGCGCCGCCGGCAACAAAACCGAAAACGATACGGCAGCCCGGCAAAATCTGCCGGGCTGCCGTATCGTTGTATAGAGGAAGGTTTTGCAAAAGATGCTTAGATCGCGCACTACTCACCCTCGTCTGCTGGCGGCGGCTGTATTGAGCTTTGTTTTTGCCTTTTCCGCATCGCCCGCGCATGCGGTCTCAAAAGAGATCGTGGAACTGCAAACCCAGGTGCAGCAATTGCTGGACATGGTTCAGCGGCTGCAATCGACGCTGGACTCGCGCTTCGGCGTGGTGCAGCATCTGGCCGAACAGACCGCCGACGACGCTAACCGCATGACCGCGACGGTCAACACCCTGCAGCAGAAGCTGAATACGCAAAACGACGCGCTGGGCAGCAAGGTAGACACCGTCTCTGGACAGGTGCAGTCGCTGAACGACTCGGTGGACGAGGTGAAGTCGCGCATCGCCAAGCTGGATAAATCGATTCAGGACTTAGAAGCGCAGTTGCAGGGCACGCAGAATCCGTCCGCCGCTGGAAGTGCGGCCGCGGCTCCACCTCCCGCGGAGAGCGGCGCCCCCGTGGAGAACGCGCCTGCCGCTCCCGCACTGCCCGCCAATCAGCCCGGCGCTCAAACGCCGCCGCTCAAGGAGACTTTCCAGGCCGCGGTGCGCGACTATAACGCCGCCAGGTACGAGGTGGCTGCCGGCGAGTTTCAGGACGTGCTGCACTACTATCCACTGGACGAGATGGCCGGCAGCGCGCAGTTTTACCTGGGTGAAATCGCCTACCGGCAGAAGAATTACACGGGTGCGGTCAAGGCCTATAACGCCGTGCTGGAAGGTTTTCCCGGCAACCCCAAGGCTCCCGCCGCGCAACTGCGCAAGAGCCTGGCGCTGTTGCAGATGGACAAAAAGGAGGCCGCCATCACCGAACTGCGCCTGCTCATCAGGCGTCATCCGCAGACACCCGAGGCCGCTCAGGCGCGCGTGAAACTGAACAGCCTGGGCGTAAAGGCGGCGGCTCACTGAGTTTGCGCTGATCCAAGGCCGCCTCGGGCGGCTCCAACTTTTGACCGGACGGTTTGCCGGCTAGGGCAAGTGTGCCCGGATTCGGCTTCCGCAGCGGCTGACGATCACAGCGGTTCTCCAGTTGCTCTGCTTTGAAGACACGACCGCTGAGTGGCTCTGACAAGGGCGCGTAAATGGGAGAACCGCTCTGAATTCCTGCCCGAATTTCTCTATCCAGCTTTATCCATCCTGAGTTCCCTGCTCTGCTGCCAATTCAGCGCCTTGCGCGCGCCGCCCCGGGCTGGGTATCTTGGTGAAGCAGCTTGAGCAATTCTGGAAAATTCATGGATCTTCTAAAACGGCTTTTCGAGCAGCATTTTCAGTTGCCGGCCGAAGACGCGCAGCCGCTTCAGGGGCAACTCGGCGGCTCGGGGCGCATCATCGTCAGGCTCACCGGCGGAAATTTGAGCGCCATCGGCATTCTCTATCCCGTGCGGGAGGAGAATCTCGCCTTTCTTGAATTTTCCCGGCATTTTCGCCGCCACGGATTGCCTGTACCGGAGATTTATGCGGAGGATTTNNACCTGGGCGACACGACGCTCTTCGAATTTCTCGGCGAAAATCGCACCGGCGAGGCCGTCGCTCCGCGGGCCGTGGAGGCCTATCGCAAAGTCGTGGCCATGCTGCCGCGTTTTCAGGTCGAGGCCGGCCGCGACTTGAATTACAAGCTCTGCTACCCTCGCCCCAGCTTCGACCGCCAGTCCATCGCCTGGGATCTAAACTATTTCAAGTACTATTTCCTGCGGCTGGCCGGCATCCCCTTCAACGAGCAGGCGCTGGAGAAAGATTTCAGCCGCCTGACAAAGTTTCTGCTGGGCGCCAGCCACGACTATTTTCTCTATCGTGATTTTCAATCGCGCAATATCATGCTGCGCGACGGGCAGCCATTCTTTCTGGACTACCAGGGCGGCCGCAAAGGCGCCCTGCAGTACGACATCGCCTCCCTGCTCTATGATGGCAAGGCCGATCTGCCGCCGGAGATGCGGCAGGAGCTGCTCGACTACTATCTCGATTGCCTTGGCAGTTACATTCCTGTCGATCGCAATGCGTTCATGGAGCACTATTACGCCTACGTTTACGTGCGCATCCTGCAAGCCCTCGGGGCCTATGGTTTCCGGGGATTTTACGAGCGCAAGGCCCATTTTCTGCAGAGCGTTCCCTATGCGCTGAAGAATTTGCGCTGGCTGGCCGGCCACGTCAAGCTGCCCATTGCGCTGCCGGCGTTGATGGAGGCGCTGCAAGGCATCGCGGCCTCGGAGAAACTGCAGGGCTTGGCCTCGACCGATGAGAGTTTGAAGGTCCGCGTCTTCAGTTTCTCCTTTCACCGTGAAGTGCCCTCCGATGAGTCCGGCAATGGCGGCGGATTTGTCTTCGATGCCCGCAGCCTGCCAAATCCCGGGCGTGAAGAGCAATTCCGGCATCTGACCGGCCAGGACGCCGCGGTGATTGACTATCTCAACCGGCAGGAGAGCGTGCGCCAGTTTCTTTCCAGCGTTCTCGCGCTGGTGGATCGAAGCGTGAGCACTTATCAAGGCCGCGGTTTCAAAAATCTCATGGTCTCGTTCGGCTGCACCGGCGGCCAGCACCGCTCCGTCTATCTGGCCGAGCAGCTGGCGAAGCACTTGCGCGGCACGAGCGGTGTGGAAGTGGTGGTGCGGCACATCGAGCTGGAGAAAATGGGAACACCGGAGAAGATGAGTTAATGAAGGCGATGATTCTGGCCGCCGGTCTGGGCACGCGCCTGCGGCCACTCACCGACGACCGCCCCAAGGCGCTGGTCACCGTTGCCGGCCGCACTCTGCTGGAGATTGCCCTCTGCCGCCTGCGTTCTTTTGGCGTGCGCGAGGTGATCGTCAACACGCACCACTACGCCGGGATGATCGCCGATTACTTGCGGGCCCACGATAACTTCGGCATGAGGATTGAAATCTCGCGCGAGGAGGAGCTGCTGGACACCGGCGGCGGCTTGAAGAATGCCGCGCATTTCTTTGCGGCCAGCGGGAGTGACGAAGAGCCCTTTATCTTGCACAACGTCGATGTCATCAGCTCTATCGACCTGGGGCGCATGATGCGCTTTCATACCGAGCGCTCGGCCCTCGCCACGCTGGCCGTTCAGGACCGCGCCACTTCGCGCT
>PMHC01000014.1:0-163 GCA_003156495.1 Acidobacteriaceae bacterium | reverse complement strand
TACTGGCGCGATCTCGGCCGTCCGGAGAGCATCCTCGAAGCCGCCCAGGATATGGTCAGCGGAAAGTACTCCATAACCTGACGCGGCGGCTGGAGCAAAACCAGGCTGGAGCAAAACCAGGGAAGATGTGTCCCGAAACCGCAACACTCAAGTCGACGCGACC
>PMHC01000231.1:2815-4680 GCA_003156495.1 Acidobacteriaceae bacterium | reverse complement strand
CTTCATCGAGATGAACACGCGCGTTCAGGTCGAGCATCCGGTTACCGAAGCAGTAACCGGCATCGACATCGTCAAGGCGCAAATCCGCATCGCCGCCGGCGAGCGGCTCGACGCAATTCTGCCGCGCAAACTCGAGCTCCGCGGACACGCCATCGAGTGCCGCATCAACGCCGAGCATCCGCGCAAGTTCACTCCCTCGGCGGGCAAAATCACCACCTTCTACGTTCCCGGCGGCAACGGCATTCGCGTCGATTCGGCCCAGTACGCCGAGGGCGTCGTCTCGCCTTATTACGATTCGCTGATCGCCAAGCTGGGCGCCTACGGCGTCGATCGCGCCGAGGCCATCGCCAGAATGGAGCGCGCGCTGAGCCAGTTCATCGTGCAGGGCATCGACACTTCGATTCCGCTGCATCAGGCGATTCTCCGCGATCCGGATTTCCGCGCCGGCAAATTCGACACCGGCTTTATGGAGCGCTTTCTGGCGGTACGCACGATAGCCGAAAAGTAGAAGGCGTAAACTGATTTCCGCGCGACATATCTCGCGCGCTTGCATCTGAATAGGCAATGGAGGCATTTCGATGGATTTTCAAAAGGATTTAATCGCCGAGTACGATTGTGAAACCGCCAAGACGCGCAAAATGCTCGATGCGATTCCCGCCGATGTCGACTTCAACTACAAGCCCCACGAAAAATCGATGAGCCTGGGCCGGCTCGCCGGGCATCTCACCGACATGTCGGGAGAATTCGCGCTGGCGATTCTGACCCAGGACAAGCTGGAGTTTGCCGCCGGCTACAAGCATGTGCCCTATATTCCCGCCAGCAAGGCTGAGCTGCTAGAAAAATTTGATCGGGGCTTGCCGGCAATTCGCGCCGCGCTGACCGCTGCCGCTCCCGCCCGCTGGGACGAGCACTGGAAGTTCATCCACGCGGGAAAAACCTTCATCGATGCTCCGCGCCATCAGGCCTTCCGGGAAACAGTGCTGGGACACATGATTCACCACCGCGCGCAGTTGGGTGTCTATCTCCGGCTGCTCGACGCCAAAATCCCCGGCATGTACGGCCCCTCGGCCGACGAGAAGTAACAAGGATTCGAAAATGGGAACGGGCAGCCGCGATGCGGTTTCTCGTTCCTTTTTTGTTGCGATCGTCTACGCTGAAGTCATGAACTTTTCATTTCCCAAAATCTATCCGATTCTCGATGCCTCTTTCATTCCCGCCGCCAACCGTGCGGAATTCTTGCGCCGCCTGGGCGGCGAGTTGGCC
The DNA here is from genome assembly GCA_003156495.1 of Acidobacteriaceae bacterium. Lineage (GTDB taxonomy): Bacteria > Acidobacteriota > Terriglobia > Terriglobales > Acidobacteriaceae > Telmatobacter. Next base: position 3,417 of record PMHC01000231.1, on the reverse strand, counting down.
GAGGCCGGCATAACGTTGCTTGAATACCGCAACAAAACCGGCAACGAATCCGAGTTGCTGGCCGACGCGGAGATTCTGCGCGCGGCGCTGCCCGCCGGCTCGGTCAAATTAATTCTGGACGACCGCGCCGATCTCGTCGAGCGCATCGGCTTCGACGGCGCGCACGTTGACTCCGGTGACATGGCGCCTGCCGAAGCGCGCAAACTCCTCGGACCGGAGCGGATCGTCGGCACCTTCGGCGGCAATGACGCGCTGCTGCCGGCAATTCTGCAAGCCCCCGTCGATTATTTTTCAATCGGACCCGTCGGTAAAACCGTAACCAAGAAAACCACGCTGCCGCCGATTGGCATCGAGGGCGTGCGTCGGCTGCGCCATCAGGCCGGTCCCCAGCCCCGCCTCGTCGGCGTTGGCGGAGTGACGCTCGAAAACGCGCCGGCGGTTCTGGCTGCCGGAGCCACTCTCGTCGCGATCGCCGGAGCGATCTTCCGCGCCTCCGATCCGGCCGGCGAATTTCGCCGCTGGAAGACGGCTCTGGCATAAAGCAAATCGTCTGTAGGCATAGATGTAGGTGCAGAACCGTCTTGAAAGGGCACGACTTGAGT
>PMHC01000231.1:0-2753 GCA_003156495.1 Acidobacteriaceae bacterium | reverse complement strand
TTTAGCCCCTGAGGGACGATTCCTCTCTACACCATTAGGAGATCCGCCCTAAAGCTGTCCACAAACCGAACAGCCAGTGTCCGAATCCGATGCACGTTTTGTCTGAACTCTAAACAGCGCTGTCTTAAATCAAGACAGTGGTCATACGCGATCAAGGGCGGAGCCTGTACGAAAATAGGACAATCCGCTTCGCCTTAAACCCCGGCCGGCATAACAAATCCTTATGCGTTTCCAATAGCGGCGTGTCGTATGATGGCCTTAATCCCCTGTTTACACGGCAGGAGCTTCCAGGCAAGCAAGAGCTTTCAAAGATTGCCACTGACCTGCGCAGGCGGTTGACTAGACGCTCCAAAACCGTACTCATCGGCATATAGCGCGCAATAGAGAGGAATTCGTAGATTCATGCCCAGGCTGTTTTGCATTAAACCGTTGTCTCTGCTTCAAGAAGAAGCCAGCGAAGAGGGCGAACATACGCTCAAGCGTTCGTTGGGCGCCCTGAACCTAATTACCTTAGGCATTGGCGCGATCATCGGTGCCGGCATCTTTGTGCTCACCGGCCAGGCCGCCGCGCTGCATGCTGGGCCGGCCGTAGCGCTGAGCTTTGTTTTGGCTGGCATCACCTGTACCTTCGCCGGCCTCTGTTACGCCGAATTCGCTTCGATGATTCCCATCGCCGGCTCGGCCTACACCTACGGTTACGCCACGCTGGGCGAGTTGGTCGCCTGGATCATCGGTTGGGATCTGGTACTCGAATACGCCTTTGGCGCCGCCACTGTGGCCGCCGGCTGGTCGGGTTACTTCAACAGCCTGCTGCAACAGTTGCACATCTATCTGCCGCCGCGCTTCACCGCCACGCCGGGCACCGTGCTGGTCTTCTTCCACAATCAGTGGATCGCGCTGGCCTCGCTGCCGCCGGGCACAAGCATCGCCGGCTTGCCGCAAGTCACGGCCATCTTCAATCTGGTTGCCGTCGTGGCAATTCTCGTCATCACCGCGATTCTGGTCATCGGCATTAAGGAATCGGCCAACTTCAACTCGGCGATCGTCGTGGTCAAGCTCGGCATCGTCGGCGTCTTTCTGGTCATCGGCGTCTACTTTCTCCTCCACCATCCGCATCTGGCCTGGAGCAACTGGCATCCCTACTTTCCGCCCCCCGACGGACACGGAAACTTCGGCTTGCGCGGCATCGCCACCGGCGCGGCTTCAATCTTCTTCGCCTATATTGGATTCGATGCCGTCTCGACCGCCGCCCAAGAAGCCAAGCATCCGCAAAAAGACATGCCGCGCGGCATTCTCGGCTCGCTGGTCGTCTGCACGCTGCTCTACATTCTGGTTTCCACCGTGCTCACCGGCCTGGTGAACTACAAGCTGCTCAACGTCGCCGACCCGGTAGCGCGCGGTATTGACGCAACGGGCATCAGTTGGGGATCGCTGCTGGTAAAAATCGGCGCGGTCTTCGGCCTGGCCACGGTCATGCTCGTCATGTTGCTTGGCCAATCGCGCGTCTTCTTCTCGATGTCGCGCGACGGCTTGCTGCCGGAGTGGGCCTCCAAAATCCATCCCCGCTTCCGCACGCCGTGGATCTCGACGATCATCGTCGGCGTCATCGTGGCCTTTCTGCCCGGCTTTCTGCCCGTAGGCCGTTTGGCCGAGCTGGTCAACATCGGAACCCTGCTGGCCTTCGCCATCGTCTGCGCCGGCGTCTGGGTGCTGCGCGTGCGGCATCCGCATCTGGAGCGGCCCTTCCGCACCCCCATGGTGCCGCTGGTGCCGATCCTGGGCATCGTCACCGCCGTCTACCTGATGCTGAACCTGCCGCTGCTCACCTGGACGGTCATGTTCTGCTGGCTTCTGATCGGACTGGTCATCTACTTCGGCTACTCGACCCGGCACAGCAAGGTGCGCAAGCTGCTCGACGCCGAACAAGGCGACTGAGAAAACCCTCGGCAATCACACGCAACGGCCTTCCACGCGGAAGGCCGTTCGTGTTTTTGCGCGGCTTGCGGGCCGATTCGAACTAGACTAGACTAAGTGAACTTAGTTCACTCGGAGGAACTGCCATGCGTGCCTACAATATTCACGAAGCCAAAACGCAACTCTCCCGTCTGGTAGAAGAAGCCGCGCAAGGCGAGCCCTTCATTATCGCCAAGGCCGGCAAGCCCATGGTGAAGGTGCTGCGCATCGACGCCGCCGAGAAAAAAGGCAAGCGCAAGCTGGGGCGGCTAGAAGGCATGTATACCATTCCGGAAAATTTCAAGTCGATGTTTGCCCCGGAAATTGAAGAGATGTTTTTCGGCAAGGACGCCAAATGAAGTTTCTGCTCGATACGCAATTGCTGCTTTGGGCATACTTTTATCCGCTCCGTCTTTCCGTGCCGGCAAAACGAATTTTAGAGAACCGCTCCCATACGCTGGTTATGAGCGTAGCCAGTCTTTGGGAGATTGCAATCAAGCGAGGACTGAATAAGCCGGATTTTCAAGTCGACGCCAACATTCTTAGAAGAGCGGCATTGCGCGACGGTTACGAAGAATTGCCTGTACTGGCAAACCATGCGTTGGCCGTTGCCTCTTTGCCGCCCATCCACAAAGATCCCTTCGATCGGCTCTTGATCGCGCAGGCGCTGGTCGAAGAGATTACCTTGCTCACCGCCGATAAAACGATCGCCCGCTATCCGGGGCCGATTCGCAAGGTCTAGAGCAAATAGCCTGTAAATGTAGAGCAGATTTGAAGGGGCACGGCTAAAGCTGTCAAGT
>PMHC01000123.1 GCA_003156495.1 Acidobacteriaceae bacterium | reverse complement strand
CATGCGCATGGTCGAGCCGGAGTTGCCGCAATCGAGCGGCTGGCTCGGTGGTGCCACGCGGCCGGCCACGCCGGTAATTTCCACGGCCTCGGGACCGGTGCGAACGACCTTGGCGCCGAGCGCCTCCATGCACGCCAGGCTCGATGCGCAATCGGCACCGGTCGAAAAGTTGCTTATGCGCGAGATCCCTTCGGCCAGTCCGCCCAACAGCGCGTAGCGGTGGCTGATCGATTTGTCTCCGGGCAGACGCAAACTGCCTGCGATATTGCAGGCTGGGCGAATGAGGCGATCCTGTATGGCTGCGGTCAAGCGAACTCCGGTAGAAGTGCGATTGACTCCAGTCTATCGAATCAGGCGCATCCTAGCTCGGTGACGCCGCATCGGCAATCGGTTCCAGATGCGCTGTAAAGTGGCGCATGAAGACATCCTCGTGAGTCAAACGCAGGCCACGAATGCTCTCGCGTTTCTTCCAAACCTCCGCAAGCACTTCAACAACGTAGTCGAAGTGGCTTTGAGTATAGACGCGGCGCGGAATCGCGAAACGGACGAGGTCAACCTTCGCGGCCGAAGAAAACATCAACGTGCCGATCTCCGAGGTGCGAACGCCGCCTTCCAAATAGATTTCGCAAGCCAGCGCGGCGCCGGGATACTGCGGCGGAGGAATATGGGGCAAAAAAGCGCGCGCGTCCAGATAGACGGCGTGTCCGCCGGCGGGCTGCTGAACGGGAAGCCCGGCCTCGGCCAGATGGCGGCAAAGGTAATCAACCGAACTGATGCGGTAGCGCAGATACTCTTCGTCGATGGCTTCATGAATGCCGATGGCGATCGCCTCCAGATCGCGCGCCGCCAGATCGCCGTAGGTCGAATACCCCTCGGTAAGAATCAGCAGATCTTTCTCCTGCTGCGCGAGCCGGTCGTCGTTGGTGCTGAGAAAGCCTCCGATATTCGACAGGCCGTCTTTTTTCGCCGACATCGTACAGCCGTCGCCCAGACGGAAGAGCTCCAGCGCGATCTCCCGCGGTGTCTTCTGTTCGTAGCCCGGCTCGCGCGTCTTAATGAACCAGGCGTTTTCGGCAAAGCGACAGGCGTCAAAGTAGAGAGGAATATTGTGTCGCCGGCAGACGGCATTCACCTGGCGAACATTTTCCATCGAAACCGGCTGGCCGCCAACGGGGCAGTTGGTTATCGTGAGCATCACCAGTGGAATCCGCCGTGGGCCGACGCGCTCGATGATCTTTTCGAGCAAGGGAACGTCCATATTGCCGTTGAAGGGATGCTGCGCATTCAACTGCGTGCCCTCGACGATCGGCAGGTCCATCGCCTCGGCGCCAAAAAATTCGATATTGGCGCGCGTGGTGTCGTAATGGCTGTTGCTGGGGATGATATCGCCCCGCTTGCACATGGTGCCGAAGAGAATGCGCTCGGCGGCGCGCCCCTGGTGGGTGGGAATCACATGCTTGTAGCCGAAGATCTCCTGCACCGAATCGCGGAAGCGGTCGAAGCTGCTGCTGCCGGTGTAGCTTTCGTCGCCCATCATCACGGCGGCCCACTGATGGGTAGACATGGCGTTGATACCGGAGTCGGTCAGCAGGTCGATCAGAACATCTTCCGCCGGCAGCAGAAACAGGTTGTAGTAAGCGGCCTGGAGGAACTCCTCGCGCTGCTCGCGCGTGCTCCAGTGGATCGGCTCAACGGTTTTAATTCGGAATGGCTCGATGATGGTTCGGGGGATCATGAGTCTCCTTTCGCGGTTTTAGGCTACTCGCAAACGCGGAGGACGATGATGGTTTCGTCGTCGAAGCGCTCGTGGTTGTCCTGAAAGCGGGCTACATCGGCAAGAATGGAATCGGCGATCTCGGCGGGAGGCAGGTCGCGGCTGGCGCAGAGCAGTTGGGAAAGGCGATCGGGGCCGTACATCTCTTCTTTTTCGTCCTCGGCATCCAAAATGCCGTCGGAGACAAAAACAACCAGATCGCCTGGCTTGGCCTCAACCGTGTGTTCGTCGTAGACGGCCTCGGGAAACATGCCCAGCGGAAAACCTTCGGCGCGAAGAATCTCGCATTGGCCCTCGTGACAAATAAACGGTTGCACCGCGCCGGAGTTGGCGATGCGCAGCTTCCGGCTTTGGTCCTCCCAAAGCGCAAAGAGCATCGTCACGTACTGCGATTCCAGCTTCCGCTCCTGGATGGCGTCATTCAGCAGGCCAAGCATCTCGGCCGGCGCGGGTTGCTGCACGGCGGCGGCGCGCATGATGCCGCTCACCAGCGCCGCGAACAGCGCCGCCGGCGCCGCCTTGCCGCTCACGTCTCCCAGCACGATCGCCGTACGGTCGGGGCCGTAATCCAAAAAGTCGTAAAGGTCGCCGCCGATCGTGCGCGCCGGCAAAAAACGTACGGCCAGTTCGGCGTGGCCCAGCGTAGGCGTTTCGGCGGGCAGCAGCCGCAGTTGCACCTCGCGGGCCGTGGTAATGTCGCGCTCCATCTGCCGTTCCTGCATGTGCACGGTCTGGTAGAGGCGCGCGTTTTCTATCGCGATGGCGATCTGCGCGGCCAGCGTGGTCAACATGCGCTCGTGCCGCTCGTTAAAGAATCCCACGCGCGTGTGTTCCAAATCCAGCACGCCGATAACGCGTCCCTTGTAAAACAGCGGCACAATCAGCTCCGAGCGCGTTTCGGCATTGGTCGCGACGTAGCGCGCGTCCTTGCCCACATCGGGAACGTTGATCGGCCGCCACTCGCGCACCGCCGCGCCGGCCAATCCGCTGCTGATGGGGATGCGGCGCGCCGGCGCATGCGCCGAGCCAAAGCGCCACGCATAACGCGTCACCAGCGTTTCCCCCTTCTCGTCAAGCAGCAGGATCGAAAACATCTGGTAGTCGATCAGCCGGCGCAATAGCTGGCCGATGCGCTCCAGCAGCAGGTTGGGTTCCAGAATCGAGGCCAGCTCGACGGCGATCTCGTTCAGCACTTCGAGCGTCTGCGCCTGGCGCGAAACGCGATTGTACAGCCGCGCGTTCACAATCGACTGCGCAATGCGCGAGGCCGTCAGCGTGAGTACGTGCAGATGCTCGGCCCGGAAGAAATTCTTCTTGATGCTTTCCAGATCCATCACGCCGATCAGCCGGTTTTTGGCGATCAGCGGAACCGCCAGCTCGGAGCGAGCCTCGGGATGAACGGCGACGTAATCGCAGGAGTTGGAAACGTCGTTCAGCAGAATCGGCTGGCGCGTTTGCGCCACCTGGCCCACGATCCCCTGGCCGCGCGGAATATGCAGCCGCTCGGCCTGCGGTGAGTGGCCGATCTGAAAGCGCACTCGCAGCTCGTGCGTGTGGTCATTCAAAAGCAGAATGGCGAATACATCGTAAGGAATGACGGTGCGAACCAGCTCGGCGGTGCGCCCCAGCAGCGTTTGCAGATCCAGCGTGGTGTTCAGCGCGTCGGTCAAGCGCATCAGATAGGCCAAATCCGCCGGTTCGATGCGGGCGTTGACCGGATCGAGGATGGTTGCCGTGGCGGGGCGGTAGTCACCCTCGAACTCGTGCGGCTGCGGCGATGAAGAGGCGGAAGACATAGGGATCGAAAGGAATCATAACGCAAAGCGAAGGAACAGGGAACAGGGATCGGGGATCAGAGATTTGTGTGTGTCCTAGTATGGGGCGGGCGCAAAGGAATAGATCGAATTTGGGTCGCGTCGTCTGTTCCCTAATCCCTAGGGCGTATCGACATATACA
>PMHC01000048.1 GCA_003156495.1 Acidobacteriaceae bacterium | reverse complement strand
CTCACAATCTGCTCCGGCGTGTACTTCTTCCTCTGCGCCATTCAGGGCTCCTTCTATACCAGTTTCTCGCTCTTCCTCTGGTACAAAAACAGCCGGGCACTCCAGGTTTTCCTTTCTACATCGGTGTCATTTCGTCGTGTTGAATATTTCCGTTCTCTCGGGAGAAAGCAGATTCATCATGTGAAATGTGCAATCACCATTCACGCCCTCGCGCTGCTCTTGCCCGGAAGCTGCATCCTGAGTGTCTGCCAGAGAAAGCAGTCCGCATTTTCCCAGGATTGCTGTTGGAAGCCAGGACTCTGACCAGATGAAGAAATTCCATTGAGTTCGTGCTTTCCCAGGTCTCAAAATCGAGACCTGGGGCACCTACAGTTGGTACAACTTTAAGCGGTCAGAGATCTAGCCCTGTTTTTTGGGATTCTGCAACTGCCAGTAGAGCGCGTAGCGCTGGTCGCGAATTTGATAGATCGGGATCACATCGTACTTCGCGCCCTCACACGAGGCCTTGAAGCGCAGCTCCGCCTTGGACTCAACTTCGATCCACTGATCAGGAGGTGTGCCCGCGATTGCAGCAGGCTTGGGCAACGGGGCCGGCGCGGGCATGTTCTTAGGCGAAGTGTCACCGCTGTGAATCACGCGGTTCGGACCATCCGCCGGTCCGGCGCCAAGATTGGCGGCCAACACAAGCGGGCCGTAAAGAGCGGCAGTAATGGTGTCGTCCCCAGGCAAAGGTTCCTGCCGCAGCGTCATGGGCAGACTCAGGCTGATGGTATCGCCATTGCGCCAAATCTTGCGGATGGACAGATACGAGCCCGGATTCGATATGGCATCGAGAGGTTTACCGTTGATCTTTACCTTGGCGTCTTCCGTCGTCCAGCTCGGAATGCGAATATGAATGGTACGCGCCGTCGTGCCGGCGGACTTGATTTTGAGCGTCGTTCCCTGTTCGGCGGGGAACCGCGTCACCTGCTCGATCTTCAGCCCTTCCTCCTTCCAGTCCAGCGTGGAAGCGAGGAACTGGTTCACATACACGTCGCTACCGCGGTGGAAGTAAATCGTGTCGGCAAACTTCGCAAACTCCTCCACGCCTGTTCCGGTGCAGCACCAGAAGGACTCTTCCGGCGAGTTGTAGGCACGCCAGTATCCGGCCGCAAGCGGGAAGAAATACTGTTTGAGGCCATCGGCGTTCTGCGTGCCCAGCCGGCAGTTGAAGAGCGACCGCTCGTATGCATCCATCCAACGCGCATCGCCCGTCCAGCTAAAGACGTGGCGCTCGAGCTTCATCAGGTTGTAGGCCACGCAGCACTCGGCATTCTTCCAGGCCAGAGTGCCCTTCAACTCATTGGGTGGCGTCTTCCAGAACTCATCGACGCTGGTATTGCCGATGGCGTAGTTGCGCGCGGTTGTTACTTCCTCAAGAAAATACTCGACGATAGCGCGGTAGCGGCGATCGCCGGTGACCTCGTACATGCGCGCCGCGCCGATAATCTTGGGGACATGCGTATTGGCATGGAGGCCCTGCAGCTCGTCGCGCCGCGCGGCTAGCGGATCGAGAAAGTTCGGCTGCTCGAAGAGATGAGCGATACCGATGTATTTGTCCTTCTTGGTCACCGCGGCCAGATTCACCAGCACCTCGTTCATGCCGCCATATTCAGTGCGCAGCATGTGCTGGCGCTGCTCGGCGCCGATTGGCGAGAAGAAATCTCCCACCCAGCCGGCCATGCCCTCGACGACTTGCAGCGCATCGGTGTTGCCCGTCAGCATGTACATGTCGAGCAGTCCGGCCATGATCTTGTGGTAGGTGTAGAAGGGCGCCCACGCCGGCTTGCCCTGCGCCAGGTGTTCGAACAGACCCACGGAGAAAGCGCTCACGTAGCCGTTGCCGAGCTTTTTCTGGCACGCGGCCAAACCAGCCACCAAATCGTTGCCGCGATTTTTCAGCTCAACGTTGCCCTGCATTGCTGAAGCAAGGGCGACAGCCGACAGATAATGCCCGCCGGCGAAGTGGCCGCGCAGCTCGCAGGAAGGGTCTTCCCATCCTCTGTAGGGAGTAGCGGTGGTCGTAATTCCCGCCGTGAGCCGGAAGGTGTGCAGTAGCCGGTCTGTCGTCAACGATTCGAGGTAGCGCGTGTTGATCTCTTCCTGCTCCTTAAAGACGCCGGCGGCAAGGCGCACGGTACCTGGCGGAAGAGGCTCGATTTTTCCCGCGACGGGCGCGAATGAATCCGCGTGCAGGATGCTCATGAATGCCCGCGGACCGGCCAGGCACAGGCCAGCAGCGCCGGCGCTTTTTTTAAGGAAACCGCGGCGAGAACGATCTGTCATATTACCCCCTAGCGGCTCTATTTTTAGAGCGGCAAATATTATGGAAAGCGTTTACCCAAGAAAGCTATTTCACGGACCCCAGGCATGTAAAGCGATTCAATTCCTTCAGCCCGATCCATTCTGTACTGCTGACTGTACGGCTGAATCGATCGGGCCTGCCGGTCATCTTGAGATGCACAGCTATCGGAGCGCGGTCTTCACTTCCTTGCCGTCGTAACTGATCTCCGCGTTCGCTCGCGCCGCAATTCCCTCTCCAGCGCCCTTCGCTTTGCCTACCAGCACCACGCGAAATTTGCGCTGCTTTACGATTTCAGGAAACGACCCCTCACGGCTTCCGATCGTCAGCGTTGAAGAGGCATCGTCCCAGTGGAGCGGAATCACCGAATGCTGGCCCTGCTCGTAGCCGTAACCGTCACCGGCATCCTCGTAGAGATCAAAGCTCCCATCCGCGCCGCGATAGATGCGGATTTCAATCGTCCCTGCCGGGGCCTGCGTCGCGTATTCAATCTCGGGCCCCATGGGAACGATGGAACCGGCGCGGACAAAGAGCGGCATCCGGTCGAGCGGCGCGCTGGCTTCAATTTCCTGTCCGCCCTTCACTGATTCGCCTGTCCAGAAGTCGTACCAGACCGGCGCTGCCGGCAGATAAACCTCGCGCCTGGTCGCATCAGCCTTCAGAACCGGGTTCACCAGAATTGCGGGTCCAAACATGAATTCGTCACCAATGTTCCACGTATTCCGGTCGGTTCGCCAGTCCATTACCAGCGGCCGTTGTATGGTGTAGTCCTCGCTCGAGACCTTCCACGCCAGCGAATAAATGTATGGCATCAGCCGATAGCGCAGCTTGTCGTAGCTCACCAGGATCGGTTCGACCTTGTCGTACGACCAAATCTCGTTTTGAGGCCGGTGTCCGTGCGTCCTGAAGATGGGACAGAAGGTACCGAACTCGAACCAGCGCGCATAGAGTTCCTGATAGGCGGGATCGGCAATCGGATCGTTATGCGGCGGCCAGTAACCGCCGATGTCGGTTGTCCAGTAGGGATAGCCGGACAGGGCGAAGTTCAGTCCCGCGGCAACCTGATGGTTAAATCCCCAGTACGTGCCATACACGTCGCCTGACCAGACGGTTGCGCCCACGCGCTGCTGGCCCAGAAAGGCTGAACGCGTCAAAAGAAAGACTCGCTTGCCAGGGTTATCAACCTTCCAATGCTCCTGCACGCCGTTGGTGTGCAGAAACGGAAAAATATTGGTGTACTCCGCGCCATTGCCGATTGCGATCTGCCTTGTGCTCAGAATCGCATCGCCGCCGTGCGGCCAAAACTCCTCCGGCTCTGCGCTATCGAGCCAGAATGCATCCCAACCCTGCGCCAGCAGCTTGCCCGGCAAATGCTGCCAGTAAATGTCGCGGGCCTCGGCGCTGGAGTCGTCGTAGACGTGCGCATCGGAAATCAGCATGTGTTTTGCGTCGAGTATCTTGTAGGTGTCGGAGTTGGGATCGAGCAGGCCCCAGACCGAAATCATGGCGTGTACGTTTTCGCCGTGCAGGGTTTCAAGATCTTTTGGAACGTCATGGTAGCTGTTGTTAAAGATCGGATCACCCTCGGTTTTCCACCAGAACCAGTCCTGCACCATGGCGTCGAGCGGGATGTGTTCGGCGCGGTAGCGCCCGGCAATATTGAGAATTTCATCGAGTGAAACGTACCGGTCCTTCGACTGGAAGAAACCGTAAGCCCACTTCGGCAGCATGGGCGTATGGCCGGTCATCGAGCGGTATTCGTGGATGACCGCATCGATTTCGGGACCGTAGATGAAGTAATAGTCGATGGATTTTCCGGCCATGGCGGTGAGCTTCAAATCCAGCGGGAAGCGGTTGTCGACGTCGGTCAGCGCCGCCGTGTTCCACATCAGCGCGTAGCCTTTGTTCGACACCAGCAGTGGAATCGCGACGTCGGTATTGTCCTGCCCAAGCTCGACCGTCGCGCCACGATAATTGAACATGCCGCTCTGATGCTGTCCGAGTCCGTAAAACGCCTCGTCGACAGGAGGCGAAAAGCGGTCGGCGACGCGGAAGGTATGTTCGCCATTCAACTCAACGGGATCGTAGGTGCGCGGAACGTTGGTGCCTTCATTCAACAGCATCTCCCCGGCGACGGTGCGAAAGGTCAGGTTTCCGCGAAACAGACTCAAACTTACGTTGAGCTTAACGGTCTTCACGCTGGCCGAGCGCCCATCTTGTGAAAAGGTGAACTGCGCTCCAGGACAGGACTGCTTGGCGTCCAGCATCCATGGACGCCGCGCCGCCGGAGCCGATGCCTGTTGAGGCCACGCAACGACGTGAACCGTGGCGTCGCCGCATACGTTCAGTTCGATGGTTTCGGCGCCGATGGCGGCGCGAAAACCCTGGCTCGTTTGCTCCACCTTGATTGGCGCCTGCCCCGGCATCTTCTGGCCGGGCATTTGCGCGGATGCGGTCCCGCATGTTGCGGCCGCGAAAAAGCAAACCAGGAACAAACCAAGGCGATCAAAACAAAACCTGCGAATCGTTGCAGACCGGAGCATGATTTATTTACCTCATTCTTTGCACAAGCGGATGATTTAGTTACGGCGACGCCCTCGCGGAACATGCCCGACGAGGGCGCCTCGAAGATTTTTACATATGGGTGTATCGGAATATGGATTGATTTCTACCCCACCCTAGCCGCAAAGAACAAGAACGCGGCTAGAATGGGGCACCCATATTTCTACTGCGCCATCATTTCTACTACACCCTCGGTGAAATGCTATCGAGTCCGGCAACAGCTTACTTGCAACTTGCAGTAAAGCAAAGATTCTTGCTGAAGAACGGTATCACATGGTTCTGGAATCGGTCGGCCACCGCGCTGGTGTGGGTGCCGTGATAAATTTCAAATCCATTCGTAATTTTGTAACCGTCCATGATCTCATGCAATTTAGTGGCGTCAAAACGCAGACCGTCCTGGTCGCCCACATCCATTGAAATGGCCCTGTACCGCTTCAGATTCCCAATATACTGATCGACAAAGGCCAGAGGCGAGTTCGCGGCATACTTGGCCTGTACTTCAGGCTGCGGAACGCCGTCCTTGGTTGGTAGATCCAGATACAACGGCGGATTCTTCGGATTGGGCGCCCACGCCGCGGCCGTCGCCAGTTGCGCCGCTCCAAAACCTGGGAGCTGCGCCGCTATTTCGGCGGGAGACTTCGCGCTAGCGATCTTCTTTTCGTTTTCGATTGCGCGCTCTTTCTGTTGCTCGTTCAGCGCAGCGCCGCCGCTCATCTGCGACATGCAGCAAGGGCTCATGATGTAGAGGCCACCGAAGACGTCGGCATGTTTCATGCCGATGCGGGAGGCGCCATAGCCGCCCATGGAGTGACCCACCAGGCCGCGGCTCTGACGATTGGGAATAGTGCGGTAGTGCGCATCGATGTACGCCACTACGTCATGGGCGATGAAGTTTTCGAAGTCGCCAGTGGTTTCGGAACTCGAATACATGGAACCGTTGTAGATCGTCTTCGAGTCGGGCAACACGACGATCATTTCTTTGGCACCCAGCGCAAACGCGCCCTCGATGGTTTGCGGCACGCGAATCTCGTGTGTCCACTGCTCGGCGCCAATGGAGTAGCCGTGGAGAGCATAGACAACGGGGTAGTGGCGATGCGTGTTGGTTGCGTAGCTGGGTGGCAGAAAGACGATCACGTCGCGATCAACGGCATCGCCTTCGAGATTGCCTTCAAGCGCCGCGCCATGAATTTTGATGTGCTCAACCGTAACTGACTTGGCGCCGGGAACAGGCGCGGGAACTACGGTCGGGACTTGCCCCGCGAGGTTAACCGTCATTGCGGCGGCGGCAATAGCCAACGTAAGTGCAGGAAATATTTTTCTCTTTGTCATGTTCATCCTCAGATTGAAAAACTCCGGCTATTCGACCGGATACGAATAAATGTTGACACTGAACGGCGAAACGACGATGCCAACGAAAATGGAGCGTCCGTTTTCGAGATGTTGAGTGCTGCAACCGTGTTAGTGCGATTACGGCTTTCTGAAGTTCCAGCGCCCCTTGTCGCTCTTGGCGTCGAATTTGGCCAACGTAGGCGTACTGGCGCCCGCCGCGGTCAAGGCCAACGGTTCCTTGGAATCGGGCACCAGCTTAGGCATGATGCGATAGGTGCCATCCGTCAACTGATCGATGCGCCACAGTTGTTCGGGAGCGCCGGTGAAGGCGGGGACCGTCACAACTTCGCTATCCGACGTTGCCGCCAGCGCGCGATCGGTGCCCGCGATTGTGATCTTGAAATAAGGTGAACCGGGATACCCGCCAGCTTCAGGAACAGGAGTGATGGTCCACTTTTGATGG
>PMHC01000215.1 GCA_003156495.1 Acidobacteriaceae bacterium | reverse complement strand
TATCACACCGGACGCCAGCAGATCATCTCGTTTTTCGGCGCATTTCACGGACGCACGATGGGCGCGCTGTCGCTGACCGGCTCAAAGCCGCAGCAGAAGCGCAGGTTCTCTCCGCTGATGCCGGGCGTGACGCATGTGCGGTATCCCTACGTATATCGCGGATGCACGGGCGGGCCAGAAGAGCAGGAGGCCTTCAGCCTGGGCTGCGCGCGCTACATCGAAGAGAAGATCTTCAAGACCATCGTGCCCGCCGAAGAAGTGGCGGCCATCTTCATCGAGCCGATCCAGGGCGAGGGCGGATTCGTCGTCGCGCCCGATAATTTTCTGCGTGAGCTGCGTGCCATCTGCAACCGCCACGGCATTCTGCTGGTCGTCGACGAGGTGCAGAGCGGCTGCGGGCGCACCGGCAAGTGGTGGGCCATCGAGCACTCGGGCGTCGAGCCGGACATCGTCTGTCTGGCCAAAGGCATCGCCAGCGGCCTGCCGCTCGGCGTCTGCATGGCCAAGGCCGAGGTCATGGATTGGGGCGCCGGTTCGCACGCCTCCACCTTCGGCGGCAATCCGGTCTCCATCGCCTCGGCGCTCAAAACTATCGAAATTATCGAGCGCGAAGGGATGGCCAACGCCGCCCGCGTCGGCCAGTTCATCATCGACCGCGTGCGCGGCTGGGTGCAAACCCATCCTTCAGTGGGCGACGTGCGCGGACGCGGCCTGATGATCGGCATCGAGCTGGTGAAAGATAAAGACACGCGCGAGCCGGCCGTCGAGCTGCGCAACCGCATTGAGACGCTGGCCTTCGAGCGCGGCCTGATGGTGCTCGGCTGCGGCGAAAACTCGCTGCGCATGTCGCCCCCGCTGATCGTCAGCCAGGAAGAAGCCACCGTCGCGCTCGACATTCTTGAAGAGGCTCTGACCGTCGCCGAAAAAGAATTCGGCCTTGCCTGAGCGGCGCATCGCCTGGGCCTGTCTAAAGCATTTTCACCGATGGTGCATAGAAAGTACGAATACGGGTGCCCCATTCTAGCCGCGTTCTTTGCGGCTAGGGTGGGGTAGAAGTTAATCAATATTCCGATACACCCACTCTATATTTACGTCTCGAATTTGCGTACTCTCCACCTTCGGGCCCACAATAGTCGGCAATGGAATGCCTGCGGCAGATGCGAATCAGCGGCCTGGAGCGCGCTATCGCCGGACTGAACTGGTTGGCCGGGCGGCGCGGGCGCTCGTCTGCCTTGCCCGCGCATCTGCAAACCGGCGTGGCCGGCGAGCAGACGGCCTATTTTTACCTCCGGCGAAAAGGCTACGCCGTCGTCGCGCGGCGCTGGCTGGCGGGCAATCTGCCCGGTGATCTGGATCTGATTGCCTGGCAAAAATCGATGCTCTGTTTTATCGAAGTCAAAACGCGCACGGTGCACGATCTGTCGCCGGCCGAAATCGCCGTCGATGCGCATAAGCGTGCAACGCTGCGCCGGTTGGCGCGTCAATATCTGCGTCAGCTTCCTGAAGGAACCATTCCGCAGTCGCGCTTCGACATCATGAGCGTCTACCTGGTGCCGGGCCAGAAGAGCGAGATCGTGCACTTTGAAAACGCTTTTGGCTGGAGCGAGCAGGCGCGCCAATAAAACTCTGGCGGCATCCGCTTTAGTTGCTAGCGTTAGCGTACAGACTGTTTTTTGCGCCCAGCAGGGAGATCAAAAGGACCAATGCCGACATCGTCTACCACTATCATTGCCCTCTTTCATCATTCACTTATCCGGCGTTTTTATTGCGTGTTACTGGTGACGGTCTTTGCCGCGGTAGGAGCGGGAATCTGCCTTGCGGAAGAGCCGTTGCTCGAGCGGCAGGCTGACGGCGTCGTCTTGCACCTGGCCGCTGGCGAGCTTCACCTTCAGCTCTTTTCCGACACCATCCTGCGCGTCTCCTATGCTGAATCGCCCAAGGCCTTTACTCGACCCGCGCTTGATCGTGTGGCGCAGCCTTCGGGCAAAACGCCTTTTACCATCGAAGAGTCGCCCGCTGCCTTTACCCTGGTTACCGCCAAGTTGCGCGTAATCGTCAATCGCCAATCCGGCAGCGTCGCCTTCGCTGACAGGGCTGGCAATCCCTTGCTCGCCGAAGCGCCGGGGGGCAGAATCTTGTACCCCGCAGAGGTGCAGGGTGAAAAAGCCTTCCACGTGCAGCAACGCTGGCAGGCACAGGACGAGTCACTCTACGGCTTGGGACAGATGCAACTGGGCATCGTCGACATCAAGGGCTACGACCTCGATCTGTGGCAGCACAACACCAACGTCGTGGCGCCGTTTCTGGTTTCCTCGCGGGGTTACGGAATCCTGTGGGAGAACACCTCCTATACGCGCTTCGGCGATCTGCATTCCTTTACTCCGATTCCCGCGGTCAATCTGCTTGACGCCGACGGTAAGGCTGGCGGCCTCACAGTCACCACCGACGACGGTTCCGAGCCGGTGCGCAAAAGCGCCGATCTCGTTCTTCATCTCCGGCTGAACCAAGCCGAAGTCAATCATCCCGAAAGCGTGGAAGAGTCCTGGAGCGGAAAGAAGCAACACTGGGAAGGATCGATTCTGGCTCCTACGACCGGCGACTACCAGCTTCAGGCTTACTCGAACGGCGGCATTCGCGTCTGGCTCGACGGCAAGCTGGCGATGGATCACTGGCGCCAGAACTGGCTGCCCTGGAACGATCAGGTGCGCATCCATCTCACGGCGGGGCAAAAGCTGCCCATCCGCATCGAAAACGATCCCGAGCAGCAAAACATTTTGGAGCTCCGCTGGAAGACTCCGGCGCCCGATACGAACACCTCGCTTTGGTCCGAGGTTGGCGACGGCATCGACTACGAGTTCGTCTACGGACCGTCGATCGACGAGGTCATCGCTGGCTACCGTCTGCTCACCGGCAAAGCTCCGATACCGCCCAACTGGGCCTTCGGGCTCTGGCAGTCGCGCCAGCGCTATGAGACCGCGCAGCAATCGCTCGACGTCGTCAAGCAATTCCGCGAGCGCAAAATTCCCTTCGACAACATCGTGCAGGATTGGCAGTATTGGAAGGCGGACGCCTGGGGCTCGCATCAGTTCGATCCCACGCGCTTTCC
>PMHC01000248.1 GCA_003156495.1 Acidobacteriaceae bacterium | reverse complement strand
GTGCCCCTTCAAAGCCACTCTCTACAGCTACAGTGAAAATGCTCTAGAATGGGGCACCCATCATTTTTCCACTACACCAGCGGTGAAAGTGCTTTAGCTTTTGGCGCGGCGCTTTACGGTAGCAGACGCTGTACGTGCATATAGAGAATCAGATCCAGAATGAAGCCGGCGGCGATCAGCGCCAGCGCGACGATGGCCGCGATCTTGATCTTTTTGCCGTAGCTCTTCATGTCCTCGAGCAGTTCCTGCTGCTCCAGAGTGTTGCGGTCGGTGGCCTCGCGCACCATTTCCAACTGATCTTCGACGCGCTTGATCGAGGTGCTCTGTTCCCTCACCTCGTTACGCAGGTTGCGGTGCTGGAGTTGTAACTCGGCCAAGCCGTTTTCAAGCGGCGCCAGATCCGCTTGCGGCCGCGGCGCGGCTTGTCGCTGCTGTTGCGGCTGGATCAGATTGCTTACCGTCGCGGCGATGTTGCCGTCGAGCAGCGGCAGAATCCGCTGCACAAAAGGAAGCGTCGAGCGCAAGGCATGAAAGGCGCGCTGCAAACCGGAGGTGGCCGCTGCCT
Organism: Acidobacteriaceae bacterium; assembly: GCA_003156495.1. Lineage (GTDB taxonomy): Bacteria > Acidobacteriota > Terriglobia > Terriglobales > Acidobacteriaceae > Telmatobacter. Next base: position 3,679 of record PMHC01000248.1, on the reverse strand, counting down.
GAGTTTTTGCGCTACCAGCCGAAATGCGGCGCGGAGTCGGTGGAGGCAATGGCGGCGACATGGAGGGCGAATAACCACGGGCGCCCGCCGGTGCGGAAAAATGGCCGCTGGGGCCCATCGATAAGGGCGCGCCGACGGGGCGCGCAGGCGCGGCGGCGGAGTGCGGCTCGTTTATTACATGAAGCTCCTCGGCTTCGCTCATGGAATTTCCTCTGCCTTTGCAATACGAGACAATTTCATATATAGCTGATTTTGCGCCGGATGGGAAATACTTTCTGCCTGCCGCAGGTTTTTGGCCGCGCCTCTGCTGACGTATTCTCGTAGCTATGAGGAGTTGTGCGTGAAAAAACAGTTTGCCCGTTTGCAGCATGGTTTGCAGCGGAATATTTTGGCCGGAATCATTACCATCGGCCCGCTTTTTGTCACCTATCTGGTCTTCAGCTTTCTGCTGGGAGAGCTGGCCAGGGCCGGATTGCCAGCGGTGCAATTCATTGCCAAGAACTACCCTAAAAACTGGTTCAACCAGCCGCTAGTGCAGCCGACGCTGGCCGTTCTGCTTACGCTGGTGGTGCTCTACATCGTGGGGCGGCTGACCTCGCTGGTGATTGGCCGCCAGGCCTTCACGCTTTTTGAGTCGATTTTGGAGCGGCTGCCTTTCGTGGCCAAGGTCTACACCTCGGTGCGGCAACTGGTGGATTCGATGATGGCGAAAAAGGATTCGAGTCAGCGCGTGGTGCTGATCGATTTCCCGATCGAGGGTCAGAAGAGCATTGGATTTTTAACGCGCACGATGAACGACGAGGCTACCGGGCAGCCGCTGGCCACAGTGCTGATTCCCAACGCCATCAATCCGACTTCGGCTTTTTTGCAGATTCTGCCGTTGGAGCGCGTGATCGAGACCGACCTGACGATGGAACAGGCGATGAGCATGGTGATGACCGGCGGCGCGGTGGGGCCGGATACGATTCAGTATTCGCGAGGCAAGGCGGCAGACGATGGAGCGGTTAAGCCGCCTGCGCCCTTGGTTTGATCTGGTTTAAGGATTTGCTTTTTGCGGCAATCCACAGATCGTATTTATTTTGCAGGTTGAGCCAAAACTGAGCGGAATTGCCGAAGTATGCGCTCAACCGCATCGCGGTGTCGGCCGTGATCGAGCGCTTTCCGCGAACCAGATCGTTAACCCGCGGCGCGGAGATGTGCAGATCCTTCGCCAGCCGGTAGCTGGATAGTCCCAGCGGCTCCATGAATTCGGTCTTCAGAATGTCGCCGGGATGAATCGAATATCCGAACGGTATCTTCTCCATGGCATCCTCTTAGTAATAATCGACGATTTCAACTTCGTATGCACTTCCCGCTCTCCATACAAAACAAAGGCGGAATTGATTGTTGATGCGTATGCTGTGTTGTCCTTTACGGTTCCCAGTCAATCTTTCTAAGCGATTTCCCGGCGGTAGAAATAAATCGGGCAGATTTTCGGCTGAATCGAGCAACAAGAGTTTTTTGAGCGCAGCGGAACGAATCGTTGCGGGAATGCGGCGGCTCTTGCCTGCATCCCACAATAGCTCCGTATCGGCGTCGGCGAAGCTCTTAATCACACTCGTATCATAACGCGACTCGTTAAGAACGGGAAGCGTTATGACCGGGTATCTTTAATTGGCTTCAGAGTCTTCGCCGTCGGCGGCCTGTTCGCTTTCCAGAGCGACTTTGCGCAGGCTGATGTGCTCGAATTGCGCCCAGATCAGGCCCACGGGAATGACGCTGAGGAAGGTAACCAGCAGCAGGGTGGCCGCGCAGGCCGTGGCGGCTTCGGTTTCTGCGTGCAGAATGCCGACCAGCGCTACGGCGACCAGTCCGATCTGCGAGAACCAGCCAATGATGGGGAGCTGAATGATGCTGGCCGTACCGCTGGCGACCATGAGCAGAACGCACTGCGAGGCGGTGATCGACGACAAACCTGGACTGGCGACAAAGGCCTGGCAGGTGAGGAAGTACGAGAGCGAGATCAGCACCCACATGCTCAGCGAGATGGCGGTCACCGCCGCGAAATCCGCGAAGTTGCGCATGGTGTCAAGGCCGGAGCGAAACTGGCGGATTTTGTGGCCGATCGACAGGCCGAGATTTTTCGAGATCAAGCCGAAGCTGCGCTCAAAGAATGTGGCGACCGCGCCGCCCGATAAGCGCACGGCAAAGAGAAAGGCCGCGCCGAGCACGGTCAGAACCAGTCCGCCGTAGCGCGCCACGAAGAGAGCGAGCAGCCTATGATGCGGGGCCAGATGCGCCAGCGCGCCGCTTTTGGCCGTAGCCGCGCCTAAAATCGTTTCCGCCGGAACGCCGATCATGGCGACGGAAAAGATCAGAGCCATGGAGCCGGCGTCCATTAGCCGCTCGACGATATAGACGGCGATCTGCGCGCTGAGCGGCTGACCGGTTTTTCTGGCGACGAGATAGGGACGGACCGGATCGGCCACGCGGCCGATCAGCGCCACGGCGGTGAAGCCGATTACCTGCGTGCCCGTTAGCGAGAAGAGCGGAACGTGCTTGCCGCGCCGCATCAACAGGCTCCAGCGCGCCGAGCGAAAGAGATAGGCCGTGTAAATGCAGGCAATGCCGAAAAGGATTTTGCGCCAGTCTGCCTGCGCCGCCTGCGCGGCGAAGAGGTGAAAGTCGAAGTGAATTTTGGCGCGCACCCAGACGATGAGCGCGGCGAGCACGGCCAGAACGATGATGCCTGTAATCCACTCTCTCTTTTTCAATGCTTCTCCGTTGGGGAAATCTTATATAAGTCTAAGGTATCGGCAGCGCGCATTTGTGAAAGCGGAATCAACGGCGAATCTTATCGGGCACCGCGACGGATGCGCGCCGGGCCTGGGCTTCGCGCGCCAGCACGCGGCGGTTGAACTCATGAATCACGCGGAGGACGTAGGCTTGGGTTTCGCGATAAGGCGGAATGCCGTGGTAGCGATCCACGGCCTGGGGGCCGGCGTTATAGGCGGCCAGCGCCAGAGCGAGATTGTCGTGATAGCGGACGAGCAGCGCGTCGAGATAAGTGGAGCCGCCGCGCACGTTTTCATTGGGTTGAAAGCTGTCTTTGACGCCGAGACCGGCGGCGGTTCCCGGCATTAACTGCATCAGGCCGCGCGCACCGGTGCGGCTGACGGCGCGGCTGTTGCCGCCGCTTTCGGCTTTGACTACGCTGGCCAGCAGATCCACGTCCAGATTGTGCTCGTCGCCGGCATGGCCAAGAATCTCATGCAGATCGGCGGCGGTTAGCTTCGCCGGGGGCTTTTGCGCCGCGGATGAGGCCGTGGGCGCGGTTTCGATCGGCGGGTCGGGAAGGCTTTCGAAGCCGGTGATTTCGTCGGGAACAAACTCAATGTAGCTGTCTTCGCTGGCGCTTAAATAAATTCTGACGCGATCTTCAATTTGGGCGTGATGGTCGCAGCGCAGCGCGAAGCCGTTGCGCAGCGTAACCTGCTCGGCGGCGTGCGCCCACGGCAGACAGGCTGCCAGAAGGCCGATTGCGATCGCGAGCTTTCCGTACATCGTTCGCCCTTTCAGTTGCGCGTTTCCGCTGTTGCCATTTTGAAGCAGATTGCCTCAGGGGCTGAACAGGCTGCGGAAAAACATGGTTGAGGAAGATCGAAGGTTAGCAGGGCCTAAAGGCCACATTGATTTGATT
>PMHC01000179.1 GCA_003156495.1 Acidobacteriaceae bacterium | reverse complement strand
TGGCGCGCCACCATCATTCCCGCGGTTACCATTCCGGTGTCGCTGATCGGCACCTTCATCGTCTTTCCAATGCTGGGCTTTTCCGTCAATACGCTCTCTCTGTTCGGCCTGATTCTGGCCATCGGTCTGGTCGTTGACGACGCCATCATCGTAGTGGAAGCCACCGAACGACACATCGAAGAGGGCCTGTCGCCGCGTGAAGCCTCGCTGAAAGCCATGCAAGAGGTATCGGGGCCCGTTATCGCCATCGCCCTGATCCTGTCCGCCGTTTTTATTCCCACGGCCTTCATTCCTGGAATTACGGGCAGGCTCTATCAACAATTCGCGGTCACCATCGCCGTCTCGGTCATCTTTTCAGCTTTCAACGCGCTGACCTTAAGCCCGGCGCTGTGCTCGCTTTTGTTGAAGCCGGGAAAGGTGCACGGTCCCTTCGCCCCCTTCTTCGAGTGGTTCAACAGAACCTTCGCCAAGGCGCAGAACGGCTATGTACGCTACTCGGCCTGGATGATTCGCCGCAGCGTATTCAGCATGTTCTTTCTCGCTGTGGTCGCGGGCGGCGCGTGGCTGATCAGCGGCAGAATGGCGACCTCATTCGTTCCCGAAGAAGATCAGGGATACGTGATGGTGCGTTTGCAACTGCCGGAGGCCTCCTCACTCGAACGCACGGCGGCGGCGGCCGAAAAGGTAGAACATATCCTGCTTAGCACGCCGGGAGTCGAATCGGCGGGCGGCGCCAGCGGCGTTGACATGATCAGTCAAACCCAGAACACGTACTCCGCCATTCTCTTCGCCAGACTGCGCAACTGGGATAAGCGCCACTCTCGCGACCTCCAGATTACGGCGATTCAAAATCGCCTGAATATGGCGCTGTCCAGCGTACAGGAGGGCACGGCCTTCGTGATCGCTCCGCCGGCGATTCCCGGCGTGGGCTCCTCCGGCGGCGTGAGCTTCGTTCTTGAAGATCGCTCTGGAGTTGGCGGCGACTTTCTGGCGCAAAACGCCGATGCTTTTCTGGCCGCGGCGCGCCGGCGTCCGGAACTGGCCTCCATCTTTACCACGCTGGTGCCGCACGTGCCGCAGCTCTACGTCGATGTCGACCGCGACAAGGTGATGCGGCAAAATGTCAGCGTCAACGATGTGTATACGACGATGCAAACCTTCATGGGTGGCTATCAGGTCAATTACTTTAACCGCTTCGGCCGGCAATGGCAGGTCTATGTGGAGGCCGAGGGCGATTACCGAAAGGATCCAAAAGACATTGGCCAGTTCTACATCACCAATCCGAGCGGAAACATGGTGCCGCTCAACGCCGTAGCCAACATCAAGCCTATTTCCGGCCCCGAGTTCACCATGCGCTTCAATGAGTATCCAGCCGCTCAGATCATGGCGACCGCCGCGCCTGGCTACAGCTCGGGCCAGGTGATGAAGGCGCTTGAAGAAGTCTTTAAGCAAACCATGCCGCAAGAGATGGGCTACGACTACATGGGCATGAGCTATCAGGAACAGAAGGCCGCCAAGGGCGTTACTCCGGGAATGGTCTTTGGCCTCTCGTTATTGTTCGTCTTCCTGATTCTGACCGCGCTGTACGAAAGCTGGTCGCTGCCTTTCAGCGTACTGATCAGCACGCCGATCGCCATGTTCGGCGGCTATCTGGCGCTCTACTGCCGCCACATGGAAGATAACGTCTATGCGCAGATCGGCATCGTCATGCTGATCGGACTGGCGGCAAAAAACGCCATTCTGATCGTGGAATTTGCCAAGCTGGAGCATGATCGCGGCAAGAACATCGTCGATGCGGCCTTGTCCGGCGCCAGACTTCGCTTGCGGCCGATCATCATGACCTCCTTCGCGTTTATCCTCGCCTGCGTTCCGCTCTGGATCGCCAGCGGCGCCGGCGCGCAGGGACGCCGCGTGCTGGGCACTACAGTCATCGGCGGAATGATCGCCGCCACCTGTATCGCCATCTTCCTGATCCCCGTTACCTTCACCCTCTTCGAACGGCTCTCGGCGCATTTTACCGGGAGGCATAAAACGCTCACAGCCGGTCTGGAGCCACCCAAGGAGGAGAACCACTAATGCGACTCTTCAAGATTGCTCCATTCGCTGTTTTGCTGTGCGCACTGGCCGGATGCCGCGTAGGGCCCAAGTATGCGCGGCCATCGGTCGCCATGCCTGATGCCTATCGCGGTCTGGCGCCGGCGGCCGATGCAGGCGCCAACTCCACCGCCAGTCTGGGCGACGAAAAATGGGCTCAGGTTTTTCAGGATACGGTATTGCAGCAGTTGATCCAGGAGGCTCTGGACAACAATAAGGATCTGAAAATCGCGGCGCAGCGCGTTCTCGAGCAGCAGGATCGCCTGGGAATCGCGCGCGCCCAACAAAAGCCATCCGTGAGCGGCGGCGGCTCTTATACGGCCATCGGCCTGCCCAAAAGCCTGGTGAATGAACTCGGCTCCAGTAAAATTCCGCAGAACCTCTACAGCGGCAGCATCACCCTTTCGGCGGCATGGAATCTTGACTTCTGGGGACTCTACCGCAGCCAAAGCGACGCGGCTCGCGCGCAACTGCTTGCCTCCGAGTGGGGACGCAGAGAGACTGTCAGCACCATCGTCGAGAATGTGGTGACCGCTTACTTTCAACTGCGCACGCTTGACGCTGAGCTGGAAATCACCAAGAAAACGCTGGCCGCGCGCAATGAATCCTTGCACCTGACCGAAGTGCTGGAACGCGGCGGCTCGGTCACTCTGGCCGATGTACGCGAGGCCGAGGAGTTGCAACATACCGCCGCGGCGGCCATTCCGGATCTCGAACGGCAAATCGAACAGGCGGAAAACGGATTGAGCATTCTGCTCGGTCGCAATCCCGGCCCGATCGTGCGCGACGCTTCACCGGCAAAGTGGCCTGTACCGGAAGAGATTCCTGCCGGAATTCCTTCGCAGATGCTCGAACGCCGGCCCGATATTCAGCAGGCCGAAGCCACACTGGTGGCGGCCAACGCCAACATCGGCGCCGCCCGCGCGCAACTGTTTCCGCAGCTTGCCATCAGTGCGGTAGGCGGAACCTATAGCAGCCAATTAAAAGCCCTGGTGGACAGCAAAAACATGTTCTGGCTGGCCAGCGGCAGCCTTACGCAAACCATCTTCGACGGTGGACGCCTGCGCAGTAACGTAAGGCTCTCCGAGGCGCAAAAGCAGGAAGAGATCTACACCTACCAGCAGACAATTCAACAGGCGTTGCGGAGCGTATCGGACGCGCTGGTCGCCGTACGTAAACTCCGCGACTATCGCGCGGAGGTGGCTCGGGTCAGCACCGCGGCCGATGATGCTACGCGGCTGGCCAAGATGCGCTATCAGGCCGGTTCCACAAATTACCTTGAAGTGCTCACCAACGACACCAACGCCTATACGGCGCAGTTGAATCTGGCCGCGGCGCGCGAGCAGGAATGCATTTCTTTGGTGCAACTATACAGCGCGCTTGGCGGAGGATGGCAGTAGAACGGTCATCGGAATTTGACCGCCGTGCATCGGAGGGAGCTGTGTGAGGTTGCAACCTTCCACAGCTCCCTTTTTTTCGCGGAGTTGCGGCCGCGGCATGCACGACTCCCCTTGTCAGTAATGCAACAGCTCGCGCTCTCTTTTTATAGAAGATCGATAGCGGCCGTAATTTCGCGCGGCGATTCGCAGAGCGCTTCGGCTCCGGCGGCGACAAGCTCTTGCCGGCTGCCGTAGCCGTAGAGGGCGACAACCGCCTTGGCCCCGGCGGCGTGGGCGGCCTCAATGTCGTACGTGCAGTCGCCAACCATTGCGCAACTGGACGGATCGATTTTTTGCTCTTCGAGCAATCCGCGCAGCAGATCTTTTTTGTCGTGGCTTTCGAGGTGCTCCTCGTCGGCCGCCACCGCGGAAAAGAATGATTGAATGCCGAAGTGATCGAGCAGGCGCAGCGTGAGATCCTTCCGCTTCGAGGTGCAAAGAAGAAGGTTGAGGCGCGCCCGCCGCAGCTCTTCGAGCAGCTCGACAATGCCGTCGTAAAGCGCGCTCTGCGTCCAGCCTTGCCGCGCATAAATTTTGCGGAAGACGGCCAGAAACTCGCGGCGCTCGGCTTCGCCGTGGTTGGGCATCAGCCGGTGGATGGTCATCTCCGCCGGTGGGCCGATGACCCAGTCGCCAACCCCTCCGGGCTCTAAACCGTAGGCCTCGCTGGCCAGCCGAAGGGAGCTCACGATCCCCGGACGGGAGTCAACCAGAGTGCCATCGAAGTCAAAAACAACCGAGCGCATGCGCATTTTTTGCCGCTCCAAAATCCCAAAATGGTACTTACGCAGGAGAAAAGGCGCAAGAAAGGCGAAAGCGGGCCGCCGGCGCGGATCTCCTGCAAGTTAATGTATCAAAACCAGTAAGAAGATGCTTTGAGCGGTGGTAAGCCGCGCGTAGCTTTCAATAGAAGATGCATGTCTATACAGAAAAAATCTTTATATCGTTTTCATTGACAACCTAGAAGTCTAGATATATATATTTCTCAATGTTCCTGTGTGAGGCAGAAGCGTTCCTTGGATCTTAGTTCTTTAGGCGCGCAGCCGGGGCTCGGGAGAAAATTTTAGGAGGATGAATGAACGCAAAATGTAGTGGGACGGCTATTCGCCAATTCATTACTGGCTTGCGCCGAATAGGGGAGCGTTTCGTTTTAGGTGCGCTTCTGGTTTTACCGCTGGGCCTCGCGTCGACGTTGTTTGCGCCCGTCACCGCGCACGCACAGCTTTCAACGGGAGATATTCTCGGCAACGTTACCGACTCCAGCGGGGCGGCGCTGGCCGGCGCCGAAATTTCGCTGACCAATACGGAAACCCAGGAACACCGCACGGTCCAGTCCGACCAGGCGGGACAATACATTTTCACTTTGCTGCTTCCGGGGCGTTATTCCCTCCAGGTGAACGCTGCTGGATTCAGCGCCTATCGCGTGAACAATATTGCCTTGGCGGCGGGTGAACGCCGGCGCTTGATGGCGACGCTGACGGTGAGCAATGTTTCGCAGTCGGTGGTTGTCACCGGCGCGCCTCCGGCCCTGGACACAGACTCGGCAACCATGAGCACGGCCGTGGCGCAAGCCCAGGTACAGGAATTGCCGCTGAACGGCCGCAACTTTGTAGTGATCGCAGATCTCGCCGCGGGCGCTAATGAAGGTTCTCCCTCGGCGCTGGCCTCGGGCACGCGTCCTGACGATCGCCGCCAGTCCTCTTCGGTGGTGGCCAACGCGCAGACCGATGCGCAAAACAACGAGATGATCGAAGGCATTGACAACAACGAGGGCACCATCGGTTCGATCGGCGTTCGTCCTTCGGTGGATGCCATTGCCGAATTCCGTGTGCAAACCAGCCAGTACCCCGCCGAGGTCGGCAAAACTCCCGGCGCGGTGGTGAACCTGATTACCCGCGGCGGAACCAATGAACTGCACGGATCGGCTTACGAGTTCTTGCGCAACGATGCCGTCGATGCCAAGTCGTACTTTGCCACAACAGGGCGCAAGCCGGAATATCGCCAAAGTCAATTCGGCGGCAGTCTCGGCGGCCCCATCAAGCGCGACAAGGCTTTTTACTTCGGTGACTATGAGGCCCTGCGCATCATTCAAGGCAGCACGACGGTGAACACCGTGCCGACAAAATACCAAGTCGCGAATCCCGGCGACTTTACCGATGTTGGTGGACCGAACATAAGCGCCAGCATGGTTACCCCAGGGTTGAACTTCTTCAAAATGTTTCCTTCGCCGAACTCTGGCACGAACTCGTACACTTACAGCCCGAACTCAAAATACGACAGCACAACGGTCGATGTTAGAGGCGACTACAGGTTTAACGACAATAACTCGATTTTCGCGCGCTATGCCTACAACAACATTACAGTTGTAACGCCGAGCAGCCTGCCGTCGGTAACCTTCTCCGGTGTTGGATCAATCGACCCTGGAGGCTCGGTATCGTATCCGGGCACGGCGCACGACATTGCCGACCAGGCAATTCTTAACTATGTGCATATCTTCTCTCCCAAAACCACCCTGGAATTAAAGGCTGGATATACCTACATCAACAACGTATCTTCTCCGCTGAATCAGGGAACCTATGCCGGCAATGCTCTAGGAATCACGAATTCAAATTACAGCGAGTTCACCTCGGCGCTGCCCAATATGTCCATTTCCGGCTATGCGACACTTGGCGATTCGTCGTACCTCCCACTGCACGATGGCGACAGCATTTACCAGTACGGCGGCAGCCTGACGCAGGTTCGCGGATCGCATACGCTGAAGTACGGTGCATATCTGATCCGCAGGCAGCTTTACAACATGCAGCCCAGCACGGGAGACGGAGCGTTTAGCTTCTCTACCAGTCCGAATACAACCAGTACCACGATAAGCAATATTATTCCGCTTATCAATTTGCTGCTCGGCTTACCTTACAGCACCGCGCGTTCCGTACAGCTTGCTCCACGCTATGCGCGTACGTGGGAACCCAGCTTCTATGTCCAGGACGACTGGCGTGCTACCTCGAAGCTGACTCTTAACCTGGGCCTGCGGTATGACATCATGACCCCGGATAAGTTCCTCGGAAATAACATCTCGCAATTCGATCCGGCGAGCGCCAAGATCCTGGTCGCGGGTGTCAATTCATCGGAAACCACAAATATCAAAACCGACTACAGATCGCTTTCGCCGCGTTTCGGCTTCGCTGCCAACCTGCGGCCAGGAACCGTCGTTCGCGGTGGTTACGGATTGGTCTTCTTCCGCGATAACACCGGTCCTTCCGTGCCTTTTGCCAATGCTCCCTATGTAACGACCTACGCGCCAAACAACTTATCTGTTACCAACCTGACTAGCCTTCCATTGCCTACGGCGGGATCGTACACGAACCCGTCTGGTGGTCTACGCGGCATGGATACAAATTACCGCAATTCGTATATCGAACAGGCGAGTCTTAATGTGGAGCAGGAGTTCCGCTCCTATGTGGTTACCCTCGCATACGTCGGAGAGTGGGGACATAAACTGCGCACGACTCCGGACAGAAACCTTGCCACGCCCTCCACGACGACCTCATACGCGACGCGGAGACCGTTCTACAGTCAGTATCCGAATGTAACCTCGATTTATCACATCGAGTCCAATGGCTTTTCTAACTTCAACTCCATGCAGGCAACGGTACAAAGAAACCTTGGCGGCGGATTCTATTTAAACGCCAACTACACCTGGGAAAAAGCCATGGGCGACATCCAAGGCTACTCGGCCGGCGGCCTATATACAAGCGCTGTACCTACGAAGACGAAAACTCTTGAGTATGGCATAAGCGAACTCGATATTCAGGACCGCTTCGCTCTCATGCTGAACTACAAGATTCCTTTTGGACAGACTCTTACCGGTACCAAAGCACTACTTCTGAAGGGCTGGCAGGTTAATGCCGTCGATGTATGGCAGACGGGAATGCCCTTTACGGTGTCAAATTCATCGGCGCGAAGCAACACCGGCGCAAGCAGCGACCGGCCAAACCAAGTAGCCAATCCGCATCTTTCCAACCCAACGCTTGGCAAATGGTTCAACACCGCCGCCTTTAGCGCACAAACCTCAGGGACGATCGGCACCGAACGTAGAAATATGTTGTTTGGTCCGCATTATCGCCACTTCGATCCGTCCATCATGAAAAACTTTGCACTAACTCAGCGCGCCAACCTTGAATTCCGTGTTGAGGTATACAACATCTCGAACACGCCGAATTTCGGACAACCAGCGGCAACGCTTCCCTCAACGACCTTTGGACAAATCACTAGCGTTCGCACGGGCAGTACGCCGCGCGAGCTCCAAGGATCGCTGCGGTTATCCTTCTAGCTCACTCAGCCCTGCGCCGTAACCTTAATTCATCAAGGCTGCGGCGTAGGGCAATTTTTGCAAATAACATGCGCGCATAGCACAAAGAAATATAGGCGATAGGACAACCGCGAAATGAGTATTCGTTCAATACAAAAGCAGAAATGGTTCACGCTGATTATGCTCTTGGGCGCGATGGTGGCTTGCAGTCATGCGCAAGTCCTCAACGGTATCGACGTACTCGAGCAGGATCATTTTTCAGCCTTCAAAGAGCTTGCGGCGAAACATAACGACCATCTGCGGATTGCGCTGATGACCAACCATACGGGACTCGATATCCACGGGCGTCGCACGATTGATATCCTGGCAAAAGATGCCACGCATGAGGTTAAAGGCTTCGATCTCGTGAAGCTATTCAGTCCAGAGCACGGCATTCGCGGCGCGCTTGACCAGACGGAGATACTGAACGATCGCGACCAGGCAACAGGCTTGCAGGTAACCAGCTTATTTGGCGCGACCGATGCGCAACGGCGTCCCAGCAAAGAGCAACTGGCGAATCTGGATGCGGTGGTAATTGATTTGCAGGATGCGGGCGTTCACTTTTACACCTATGAAACGGTCGTAGGGTATTTTGTAGAAGCAGCCGCGGGAACCAACCTGGAAGTAATCGTGCTCGACCGGCCGAATCCAATAAATGGCATTGCCGTTGAAGGTCCGGTTTCTACGCCCGGTCGGGAGGACTACATCAATTACATCTCCGAGCCAGTCCGTCATGGCATGACGATGGGTGAGTTAGCAACCTATTTCAATCAAGTGCATCACTTCAATACTCGCCTGACTGTAGTGCGCATGCGCGGATGGAAGCGCGCCGAGTGGTTTGACGAAACTGGACTGCCTTGGACGAATCCATCGCCGAATCTGCGCAGCCTGCGCGCCGCGATCTTATATCCAGGCCTAGGGCTTCTCGAGCGCACAAACCTAAGTGTAGGCCGAGGTACAGATACGCCATTCGAGGTAATCGGCGCTCCCTGGATGGACGGAGTAAAAGTGGCAGCTTACTTGAATGCGCGCAAGATTCCAGGAATTAGCTTGATCCCCATACGATTTACGCCAGGGTTGAACTATCCCTTTCATGGCGAGTTGTGCCAAGGAGTTGAATTTTTCGTCACCAACCGGGATCAACTTGATGCCCCGGAGTTGGGCATCGAAGTAGCAGCAGCTTTAGTCAAGCTCTATCCTGATACATTTCAACTTGATCCAGTAGACAAGTTATTGTTGAACAGTCCGGTGATCGATGCCATAAAACAGGGAAAAGACCCCAGAAGCGCCGCCGCGCAAGGTGAGCAAGATTTGGCCCGATTCAAGCAAGGTCGTGCAGCAGCGCTGCTCTACAGGTGACAAACATATGCAAGCTAGTGGACTCATATCGCGGCGCGGTGTAATTTCAATTTGCGGGTTATAGTCCGTGCATCATAATAACCGGCGGATAGGTCGGTGAACTTTAGTCCCGTACAAATAAGGAAAGACGCATTTATAAATTCGCAGATGGAGAAAGAAATGTTGAGCGAGCCATTGTATTCATTCCGAGTTAATAAACGCGATCCGCAGCCCATCTATTTGCAAATTGCAAATCAGATTCAGGCGGCCATCGAAAACAAGTCAATTACGCCTGGCGCTCTGTTACCGCCGGCGCAGGTATTAAGCGAGCACATCGGCGTCAGCAAAATGACATTGCGGCAGGCGTATGGCGTACTTGAGCGCAAGGGGTACATCGAAACCAAACGAGGCGTAGGAACCTATGCGCTTGGCGGTCGGATCGAGAAAAAGATCGCAGGTATGTCGAGCTTTAGCGAAGAGGTGAAGGCGCGCGGTGGCGTTCCGTCGTCGAAGCTGCTTGGGGTTAGAATCGGGCCGCCCAATCATACGGCGCAGGCAGCGTTGGCGTTGGAGGATGGAGAGCTTGTCTACGAGATGAAGCGCTTGCGCTATAGCGATGCGACGCCGCTGGCTATTGAAATGGTGCAGGTGCCGCACCGGCTATTTCGCGGTTTGGATCAATACGAATGGAAGTCCGAATCGCTTTATCAAGTAATGGAGGATGCCTATGGCGTGAAGCTGTTGCGATGCCTTTCTGAAATTATGGCAGGCGCGGCCACACGCGAGCAGGCGGAATTGTTGAATGTCGGCGTGGGAAGTCCGCTGCTAGTGATCAATCGCAGAAGTTATTCCACGCAAGAAGTTCCCATTGAATATTCCGTTACTTGCTATCCGGGAAATTGCTATAAAGCGACATTCAGCGCTACCAGGGAGTAAGAGCCGATTCTGCCGCATGGCGAGCAGAAGGCTGCGCATGGTGGGTGTAATAGAGTTTGGCGCGTGCGAATAGCGCTTGACGTGATTAGGAGACGTAAGTGAGCGTGCAATTTGGCATTGACCGTTATTTGAACGAAGCGCCGCCTATGCGTAACGCTCGAATTGCACTCGTGACCAATCATGCGGCTTGCACTTCTTCGTATCTGCCATCGCGACAAGCACTGCTTGGTCGCGGCTTTCAAGTTACACGCTTGTTTTCACCTGAGCATGGCCTGCAGACTGCCGGCGCGGACGGTCAGGCAATGGTAGACGGTATGGATTTGCTTACTGGATTGCCGGTCAAGAGCTTGTATGGCGTTAGCCTTAAACCATCCGCCGAGGACTTACAAGATATTGACATCGTACTCGTTGATTTACCCGATGTCGGTTGCCGATGTTACACGTACCTATGGACCATGACCTATGTCATGGAGGCCTGCGCGGAGAGTGGAAAAACGCTTATTGTTCTCGACAGGCCGAATCCGATCTCTGGCGCGATGGACTTAGCCGAAGGCCCTGGGCTTACCGACGAAAGCTGCGCATCCTTTATCGGTCGGTGGAATATACCGCTTCGCCATTCATGCACTATAGGCGAACTGGCGCGATTCTGGGCAGGGACGAAAATTAAAGATCTCGATTTGCGCGTAATAAGCGCCAACGGTTGGTCGCGGAAGATGTTTTATCACGATTGGGCGAGTTCGTTTGTGCCGACCTCGCCTGCGATTGCGAGCGCGGAAGCCTGTCTTCTTTATCCTGGGTTATGCCTGTCGGAGGCTACGAATTTAAGTGAAGGCAGGGGAACGGCTATGGCGTTTCGTGTGCTGGGGGCACCCTGGATGCACGCCCAAGAGGTCGCAGATGAATTCAATCGCCTGCAATTGCCGGGAATTACGGCGAGGGCAATCACATTTGCTCCAGACGCTGCAAAATATCAGGGCCAGGCTTGCAATGGAATCATGCTGCATGCAACGGAGACGCGATACGTTCGGCCGGTTTTTGCCGGCATAGCTTTGATCAAACTTATTCGTGACCTACACTTGGATAACTTTCGCTGGGCGACCTATCCGACGCATGTAAATCCGACCGGAGAAAAGCATCTGGATAGGCTACTTGGCATAGCGGACGCAGAGTCGCTCTTCGATCTGCAGTGGAATGCATTTTGCGAAACCGCGAAATTTTTGCTTGATTGCGCGCAATGGAAAGAACAAATCGCGCCTTACCTGCTTTACGAGTAAAGTCGGTGGCTACGGTAAGCAGTTCGCGGAGCAGTACGGCTAGGAGTTAGAAATCAGCATGGGACTCAATTTATTCGACGTGGCGGTGATCGGCATCTATTTGGCTGGCGTCACGCTATTCGGGCAGCATTTTCGCAAGCGACAAAATTCACTCAAGGGTTATTTCTTGGCTGGACGTACTATTCCATGGTGGGCGATTGCGCTTTCGATTGCCGTGGCGGAAACCAGTACGTTGACGATCATCAGCGTTCCAGGAATGGCCTATGATTCCAACTTCGGATTTTTGCAGCTAGTAATCGGCTATTTGGTGGGCCGTGTAGTTATTTGCGTACTGTTGATTCCGCACTATCTTCGTGGCGATTTGGTTACGGCCTATCAGCTTATCGAGCGGCGATTCGGTAACAAGCTGCGAACGCTGACGGCTGGCTTGTTCCTGATTATGCGCGCCGCGGCCGAAGGCGTGCGCGTACTGGCCATGGCAATTGTGGTGGGGATTGCGCTAACGGGGCTTCTCAGCGGCTATAACGCGCTGGCCCGCGACGTAATCGCCATCGCTCTGGTTACGGTTCTCACGTTGCTTTATAGCCTCAAGGGCGGCATGGAGGCGGTGATTTGGACCGATGTCGTACAGTTATGCATCTATCTGGCGGGCACCATAGTTGGCCTTTTCACCATATTGCACTTAGTGCAGTGCGACTGGCATACGGTAAGCGGCATTGCCATGGCGGCGGGTAAGTTCCGCGTATTTGATTTCTCCTTGGATTTCCATGTTACTTATACTTTCTGGTCGGGAGTGATCGGTGGAACATTTTTAACGACGGCGACGCACGGCACCGATCAACTGTTCGTGCAGCGCTTGCTGTCTTCAAAGAACGCGCGGCAGGCGCAGAAGGCGCTGTTGGGAAGCGGCGTTATCATCCTGTTCCAGTTTGCTTTGTTCCTGTTTATCGGGTCTTTGTTATATGTGTTTTATAAGTTGAACCCGCCGCAGGTCGCCTTCACCCGTTCGGATACGATCTTTCCAATCTTTATTGTGACGCGCATGCCACATGGATTCAGCGGACTGCTGATCGCGGCGATTCTGGCTTCGGCGATGGCGCAACTTGGTGGGGCGCTCTATTCTCTTTCATCAACCACGATTGTGGATTTTTATTCGCGGATAAAGCCCCATGCCACCGAGCAGCGCAAAATTTTCTGGTCGCGCGCAGTCACGGTTGGATGGGCTGCCATACTGTTTGTGCTCGCTATAGCGGCGCGGGGTGGCGGCAGAGTTCTCGAAGTCGGGTTGTCGATTACATCGGTGGCTTATGGGTCGCTGCTGGGCGTCTTTCTTTTGGGCGTGATCACGCACAGAGCTTCGGAGAAAGGAGCCATGGTCGGCATGATCTGCGGCCTGATGCTGAATTTGTACTTGTGGAGATTTACGCGGATTCCCTTTACCTGGTATGTCGTTTTGGGTAGTATAGCCACGTTTGCGATCGGCTATTGCGCTAGCTTTTTTTTGCGCCGAACGGCAACGAGCGAAATTGCAACTTTAATTAATGAATAGGAGAGAGCGGCAATGCTAAGCCGACTAAAAACGGAGCGCCAAAATCGCGCGTCCGCGGATTTGGACAAACTAAGTGCGCTGGAAGTCGTCAGCCTCATGAACCGGCAGGATGCACATGTGGTGCGCGCGGTGCACCGCGCGTTACCCGCGATCGCCAAGGCGGTGGATCTGATCCAAACGCACCTTGCGCAAGGCGGCAGGCTGATTTATGTAGGCAGCGGGACGAGCGGAAGGATCGGCGCGCTAGATGCTTCGGAGTGCCCACCGACCTTTGGAACGGACCCGAAGACGATCCAATATATGATTGCAGGCGGCGAGCGGGCTTTAACCCAAGCCAGCGAGGCCAGCGAGGATTCGCGCGAAGGCGGCGTCCACGACATGGCGGCGCGCCGGCCGGGCAAGAAAGATGTGGTTGTCGGACTGGCCGCCAGCGGACGCACGCCCTACACGGTTGCGGCCTTGCAATACGCGGCGAAAAAAGGGGCGGCGACGGTTGCGATTATTTGCAACGAAGGCTCGGAACTGGCCGAGGTAGCGCAGGTCGCCATTGAGGCCGAGGTGGGGCCCGAGATACTGGCCGGGTCAACGCGGCTGAAGGCCGGGACTGCGGAAAAACTTATCTGCAATATGCTGACGACCGGCGCGATGGCCCGTCTTGGCTACGTGTACGGCAATCTGATGGTGAACCTGAATACCAGCAACGAAAAGCTGAACGAGCGCGGAATTTCTATTGTGCAGCGGGTCGCAAAGGTTAGTTGGGAGGAGGCCGAAACGACGTTGAAGAAGGCCGATATGAAGGTGGCCGTGGCGCTGGTTATGTTGCGCGCAAAGGTGAGCAAGCGCGAGGCTCAGCGGCGACTGCGGTTGTCGCAGGGCAATGTCCGCAAAGCCATGGGAAGCTGAAGTATGAATCTGAAGTTCGCCAGGTCTTTGACCGGACGATTTCGATTCTTGATAAGGTGCGATCCCAGGTTTCAAAATTGAGACCTGGGGTACCCTCGATGGCACAAAATTAAGCGGTTACGGAGTTAAAATCCGTGGCAAACTTTGCTTAGGATGATAGCTCAGCTTTGATGTGAACTTCAGACTCGGGAGCTATCGGGCACTTACCATAATCAGTAACTGGGGGATAAGAATTACTCTCTCGCCATGATTTCAGCAATAGATGCACGTCTTCGCTGACTTGCTGCTTAATCGCTCTGCGGGCTCGCGATCTTTGCCGCTTTCCTCCCCGGATATCTTCGAGGGGTTTTTCTGGAAGCGGAATTGGCGACACATAATATCCCGCCGCGTTTGTTGGCACGCCAAGCGCGCTGAAGAATTCGTCATAGGCCGTCTGGAAATCATGGTCGAGATCACTCTGGTAGGCCGTCTGATCCTGTCCGCGCACGCAGGCAATCCGCTCGATTCCGAAAGCTTTTCCTATTCCGCTCAGGGCCGCCATCAGCAGCGCATCTGGTTTGAGATAGTGCAGTGACTTATAGAATTGAGTTACGGTTTCCGAACGGCCCCGTTCACCCTGCAGTCGCGAAATCAACAGTACATCCCGCGCCTTGCAGCCAATCGCGCGGCCGGGCACGATCGAAAATGACAGAACATAGACGAAGGTTCCATCCATGCGCAGGTTGAGAGATAACTCGCCTTCTTTATCCGCGCCGATCTCATCCTTCGGCCAGGAGTAAACCATGTCGACCGTAAACCGGCGGCCGTTCCCGTCGATTGCGGCCAGTTCGATTCCCTCGGCTAAAAGTAGTTTGATCAAGCCGGCGGGCAAGATCGCGCTGAGCCGGCGATAGTGATGAACAAAACAGGCGGCACGCGCCGGCACGCTCATGCTTCTGGCAAGATAGTCGTGCGTGAGGTATTTGAAGAGGAATCGAGGATCGTTTTTTAGATGCTCGGCATAGATGGGGTTTTTTCCGAGCGCCAAAACGTCGCGGTGACTGCAGGAAAGATTGGTGAGCGCGCGCCATAGCACGCCAGCCACTTTTAACCGTGCCCAACTGTTCGGTTTAACCGCCAGTTCGGACAGTTCCTGTAGCAGGGAGCCAGCACATCTCACCTTGTTTCGTGGATCGTTTGTCCGGTTTTTACTGACTTGCGGAAAACTGTTTTCGACATCCACTCTAGATTCGATCCTCCAGAACCGGCAGGCTGTGCCTCTACTCCGCATATAGTTTTTGCTTGAGAAGCGCACAGACCATGCCCAACCGAGACACGCACAATTTTCTACTATTGTAGCGTTGCGCTCAATGCATACTTCGTATGATCGCTGTTGCACTTCAGTAATTGAAAGCGTATGACCGACCATATATTGCTGATTTAATTGGAATAGCGAAATTATTTTCCGGGGATTTTGATTACTTCGGTTCTGGTTTACAGTCGAGCCTTTCTGCAAAATGGTAGTTTGCAAGTGATGCAAATCACGTAGCAGACCTTCGAAATTATCAAAAACAAAACGACGTGCACGCGCTCCAGCCAGCGGCCTGCCGATATCTTCCCCTTGGAGAACTCATTGGAAGATGGAAAATGGCGAATGAAAGTGTCGGTACGATATGCGGGAGCGGAATGAGGTTGTGTGCCAGATACGGCTACAGCGCCCGGTAAACTGGTTGTAGGAGCGAACGATGAGCGACGGACGGGAAGAGCGCAAAGAACAGGAAGAGCGCCGCAAGTGGAATGAGGAAAAGGATCGCGAGGAGGGCATCGAGCGCGACCCCGACGATAAGTGGCGGCCCGAGCGCGATGAGTGCTAGACAAGCGGGAATGTGCGTGCGGAAAGGGAATTAAAACGGCGGCCAGATGGCCGCCGTTTTTTCTGTTTGAGATGTAAAGCCTCTAGAAGTTGACTACGGCTCCAGCCGAGTAACGGAGGCCGTTTACGCCAAATTTGACCGACTCTGCGCTGTAGTAGCTATTAAAATCTTTTTCGGGAATCTGCTCGGTCCAATACTCAACCTGCGCGGGCCGAATGGAAACGTGGCGGCTGATCCGATAATCGATGCCGCCGCCCGTGGCCAGGGTAAAGTTGTTGGTCGAGCAACTCAATACCGGATCGCCATTCGCGTCGTCGCAAAACGCATAGTTATCCGAAGAAGCGTTAAATGCGTTATGGGTAACGCCGAAGAGCTCATGGGCAAAGAGAGAAGTTTTACCCAGCCTGCCGCCCTTGAAGGCATAGCGGAAAGCGGGACCGACGAGATAGCTCTGCGTGCCGATACGCTGCGTGTCGCTGGTCGAATTGATTTTTCTGTCGCCGCTGCCGGCAAAGGTCATCTGGTAGGTGAGGCCGAAGTGGCGCAGCGGGAAGTAACTGGCAGCGGCCTGTCCGCCGTTAGCGTTAAACGGGGCAAAAGCGTCGCTGCTGCTGGAACCTTTGAAGCTGAAGGCGTTATACATGCCATAGTCGCGCTGAAAGGTGTAGCCGCCAAAGATTTCCCACTTGTCCGAGGGCGATTTTTGCTTTTGATCTTGGGCCTGAGAAAGCATGATGCCGAAACAAAAAAGTAGAGCCAAAGTTACGAATTTACGCACTGAATCTCCATTCTTTGCCCGAAGGCAAATTCGAGTTGAATTTCAACTTTTGATCGTTGAATATGCTGCCTTGAATTAGGCAGTTTGTTCAGCATAGCGGACATGGGGTGTCAGGTCAATAACTCTGGAGATTCGGTTCCTGTGGGAAAAGCGGGCAGGAAAACGCACGCGCGTTTTGCGAGTGATTCCGTAGTGCGCGCGTGCTGCCTTTAAAAAGGTCGCGAGTAATCAGGCGTAAACGCTGATCGAAGAGCCGGAGTTGCTCGCCGTCGTACTCGTTTTCGAACTGGAGTCGGTTGTGCTGGCTTCGCTCGATGATGAGGCGTTGGATGCCGAGTTGGCGGTTAGCGCCTGAGAGATCTGACTTAGATACTGGCTGGCGCTGGACTTGCCTTGCGCATTGTCGAGAACATTGGCAATCGACGATGCGGTTTTGCTGGCCGAGGAATTGCTCGACGAAGACGAGGACGGACTTAGCGCCTCAGCCAAGGTGAGCTTGTTATAAGTGTCCAGATAGAGACCGAGGGAATCGTAACTATTCGACGAACTGCTGGCGGCGCTGGCGATGCGCGATGCGGTTTCGCTGGCCGCGGATCTGTGGGCGGAAGGACGCGTCGCGCTTGAGGCTTGCGACAAGGAAAGCAGATTGTCATGATACTGACCGAGAGAAGATGTAGAGCGAACGCTCATGAAAAGTCTCCAAGCTGTATGACAATCGGAAGTAGAGTGCCTAACGAAATTATCGGAGGGATGCGATCTATTCATTAAGTTGTTCTAAGGGTGCTGCATTTTGAGACAAAAGAGGCAGCGTTCGCGGTGCAAGCCGGTTTTATCCGCGGACGATAAAATGGTTCTATGCCAGCGTATCGATCCAAAACCTCGACTGAAGGACGGAATATGGCCGGAGCGCGCAGCCTGTGGCGCGCCACCGGAATGCAGGATGGCGATTTTGGCAAGCCGATTATCGCCGTCGTCAACTCATTTACGCAGTTTGTTCCCGGCCACGTGCACCTGAAAGAGTTGGGGCAACTGGTGGCGCGCGCCGTCGAGCGTGCGGGCGGAGTGGCCAAGGAGTTCAATACCATCGCCATCGACGACGGCATAGCGATGGGCCACGACGGAATGCTTTACAGCCTGCCCTCGCGCGAGATCATCGCCGACTCGGTCGAGTACATGGCCAACGCGCACTGCGCCGACGCGCTGGTCTGCATTTCCAATTGCGACAAGATCACGCCGGGAATGCTGATGGCGGCGTTGCGGCTGAACATTCCGGCGATCTTCGTTTCCGGCGGGCCGATGGAGGCCGGGCGGGTTCCGGTGGGCGGCAAAATAGTGGCCGCCGATCTGATCGACGCGATGATCGTGGCCGGCAATCCCGCGGTGAGTGACGCCGATGTGGCCGCCTACGAGCAGTTCGCCTGTCCCACTTGCGGATCGTGTTCGGGCATGTTCACGGCCAATTCGATGAACTGTTTGACCGAGGCGCTGGGCCTGGCGCTGGCCGGCAACGGTACGCTGGTGGCCACGCACGCCGACCGCGAAGCGCTCTTCGTCGAGGCGGGAACCAAAATTGTCGAGCTGGCCAAGCGCTACTACGAGCAGAACGACGCGAGCGTTTTGCCGCGCTCGATTGCCAATTTCGCGGCTTTTGAAAACGCGATGACGCTCGACATTGCCATGGGCGGCTCGACCAACACGGTGCTGCATCTGCTGGCGGCGGCCGAGGAGGGCGAAGTGCCGTTCACGATGGCCGACATCGACCGGCTTTCGCGGCGCGTGCCTCATTTATGCAAGGTTGCGCCCGCGACGGCGACCGTGCACGTGGAGGATGTGCACCGGGCCGGCGGCGTCTTCGGAATTTTGGGCGAGCTCGATCGCGGCGGGTTGATTCATCGCGAGACGCGCACGGTGCATAGCGCGACGCTGGGCGACGCGATCGATAAATATGATGTGCGGCGCAGGCCTTCAATCGAAGTGAAGGAGTTCTATTGCGCGGCGCCGGGCGGCGAGCGCACGACGGCGGCCTTCAGCCAGAGAAAGCGGTACGCGGAGCTGGATCTGGATCGCGAGCGCGGCGCGGTGCGCGACATTGAGCACGCTTTCAGCAAAGACGGCGGACTGGCCGTGCTCTACGGCAATCTTGCCCAGGACGGCTCGATCGTGAAGACGGCCGGCGTGGATGCTTCGCTTTTGACCTTCGCCGGACCGGCGCGGATCTTCGAGAGTCAGGAAGAGGCGTCGGCGGCAATTTTAGGCGACAAGGTGAAGGCCGGCGATGTGGTCGTGATCCGCTACGAAGGACCGAAGGGCGGGCCGGGAATGCAGGAGATGCTCTACCCGACCAGCTATTTGAAATCCAAATCGTTGGGGAAAAAATGCGCGTTGATTACCGACGGACGTTTTTCGGGCGGCTCGTCGGGGCTGGTGATCGGGCACGTTTCGCCGGAGGCGGCCGAGGGCGGCGCGCTGGCGCTGATCGAAGAGGGAGACAGGATCGAGATCGACATTCCTCAACGTGTGTTGCGCGTGGCGCTTGGCGACGAGCAACTGGCGGCGCGGCGCAAGGCGATGGCGGCCAAGGGCGCGGCGGCGTGGCGGCCGGTCAAGCGTCAGCGGAAGGTTTCCAAAGCGCTCCAAGCCTATGCGGCGCTGGCGACCAGCGCGGCGCGCGGCGCGGTCAGAGATTTGGCGCAGTTGAAAAAATAGAAAGATCGCCTGAATGCAAAAACGCCGTTGGCCTTTCTGGCTGGCGGCGTTTTTCTCGTTCACAGAGTACGGCGGCTGTATTATCCTCAAAGCGATCCAAGGGCCTGCAGCAGCGGAGACGCGAAAATCGCGTTTTCGATTTTCGACGAGCGAGCGGGGGACGCGGATGCACGGAGCCATTCAGCGGTTTATTAAAGAGACGGCGCAACAATTCAATATCGGCATTACAACCTATAAACATCTTCAGGAACTGGAAGAGAGCAAGGCTCTATTTGAAGGCGCGCAGATGGTGGCCGCCTTCAGTGAGCGTCACGCCGCGGCGTTGGTCAAGCTGCTGCGCGCATCAAAGTCGCAACTGCATCAGGATCTATTTGCGCTAGCGGAATTGGGGATGAAGCGGGAAGGATTTTTTGTTGAGTTCGGGGCGACGAATGGGGTTGTGCTCAGCAATACCTATCTGCTGGAAACGCAATTCGGGTGGAAGGGAATTTTGGCCGAACCGGCCGCGCATTGGCATAAGGCGCTCAAAAGCAACCGTCATTGCGCGATTGAAACCACCTGCGTTTGGCGGGAATCCAATGCCATTTTGGAATTTAACGAAGTGGCGTCGGAAAAAGAGCTTTCGACGCTCAGCGCGCTCAACTCCTCCGACATACACGCGCAAGAGCGGAAGAAAGGGCGGACCTATCCGGTCAAGACGATTTCGCTCGCCGATTTACTGGATAAATTCGATGCGCCGAAGATCGTCGATTATCTTTCGATCGATACCGAAGGCAGCGAATACGAGATATTGAGCGCCTTCGATTTTGCCCGGCATCAATTTAGGGTGATTACCTGCGAACACAACTTTACGCCGCAGCGGGAGAAGATTCATGCGCTTTTAACAGCACACGGATATGTGCGCAAGTTCGAGCAGTTCTCCCAGTGCGACGATTGGTATGTGTTGGCGGAGGCAAATTAAATTAGCGCGTGGCCGTGGCGGCGAATTTTTTCACCATGGCCAACAGCAGCTTGCGGTCGCTGTCATTCAGATTCGAGGAGTAGCGGCGGATCTGGCTCAGGAAGCGCAGCTCGTCGTCGGAGAGGTTTTGCGCGTCCATCTGGCGGGCCAGCGCGTCGCTGGCGAAGAACTGCGAAATGGGCAGGTCGAGGGCGCGGGCGATTTTGGCCAGCGTGTCCAGCGAGGGGACGGTGTGGCCGTTTTCCACGCGCGACAGGTAGCAGCGCAGCAGGCCGGTTTTTTTCTCGATGTCCCCCTGCGAAAGCCCTTTTTGCAGTCGATAGGCGCGAATCGTGGTTCCGATCTTCATCTCGTTCTCTCTCCTATATCGTTCGTATTGTCCGCAACGTTTACTGCCATGATAGCAATTCAAATACTATTAGCTCGATGGTTAACACTCGCGGAAGGAAAGCGCAAGCATAAAATTTTCCCCGCTTTTACATGGTGGCGAGTTTATTTGGTAAACCTTTGCTGGGCATAAGTCGTCCGTTTAAGCAGAGAGCTAAATGATGGCGGTGGACCGAATGCGGCAGGCAACAATCAAACGTACATGCGTGGTGGGCGTTTTTGCGGCGGGCTTTTGGACCGCATGGGCACAAGCCCCCGTAGCTTCACCGTCTGCCGCGCCGGAGGCGGCCAGCCAGGCGGCGCCAGCGCCAGTTCCGTCGCAAACGACAGTCGGCGGCCGGCTATATGGAACGGTTAAAAGCGGAAATGTACCTCTGCCCGGCGTCACCGTGGTCGCGCTGAATACGTTGACGGGCAAGCGGTTTTCCACCACGACCGACATTACGGGCGCCTGGTCGATGAAGATTCCGCAAAACGGCCGCTATGTGGTCCGTACCGAGTTCGCGGCCTTTGCGCAAAGCTCGCTGGAGGCGCTGCTGAACGCGAGCAGCCACGAGCAGACGCTGAATTTCGAGCTTACGCTGGCTTCGCGCGCGACGCAGCAGGAGCAGGCCAGCTCCAAGAGCGAAGAACGGCAAACGATCCGCCAGATGGCAGGCAATGCGCCGGCCAATCTGAGCCTGACGACGACGCTTACCGCCGACGTCGAAACCGGAACCGGCGTCGAGGGCGCGAGCGGTGCGGCGTTGCCTTCGATTGCGACCAATTCCGATTTCAGTGGCGAATCGGTGGCGGTGAGCGGGCAGACCGGCCAAGTTAGCGCGAACGTCGGCATGGGCGGCCCAGGCGGCGATATGGGCGGCGGGCTCTTTGGCGGTCCTGGTGGCGGATTCGGCGCGGCCTTTGGCGGCGGCGGCGGTTTCGGTGGCGGGGGCTTTGGGGGGGGGCCCGGCGGCGGCGGACCGG
>PMHC01000305.1 GCA_003156495.1 Acidobacteriaceae bacterium | reverse complement strand
ATGTTCGACTACGCCGACTTCCTGCTCGGTTACCAGTATGAGATCGCCCAGTCCTCGCCGATGATCGCCAACATTCGCGATTGGAGTTGGGCTGGCTATGTGCAGGACGACTGGAAGCTGAGCCGCCGGCTGACGCTCAACCTCGGCCTGCGCTACGAGTTCGCCACGCCGATCTTCGAGGCCAATAACAAATTGGGCAACTTCGATCCGAATTCACTCTCGGTCGTCACCGCCAGCGCCAGCGACCGCTACACCGTCAATCCCAACACCAAGGATTTCGGCCCGCGTCTCGGCTTTGCCTATAGCCTTACCGACAAGACCGTCGTGCGCGGCGGCTTCGGCATCAGCTACACGCATTGGAACCGTATCGGCTCCAACTACCTGACGCAGAGCGCGCCCTATGGACTGGTGGCCACGCGCGAGGTTTATCCGACAGCGACCGAAACCACCAGCGGCGGCACTACTTACTACAACTACCTGAATACGCAGAGCGGTTTTCCTACCAACCCCAGCATCGTTGACTCCACCAACTACCGCTCGCAGGAAGTCATCATCCAGTACATGCCGCGCAAATCGCCCGACTCGCAAATTCGCAGTTGGTTCTTCGGCATACAGCGCGACTTCGGTCATAACTGGGTTGTTGACGCTTCCTACGTCGGCAATCACGGCCTGCACGAGGTCATCATCAACGACGTCAATCAGGCCTCGGTGCAAAGCTCAGCCAGCGGCACGGCCTCGCTCGCCAGCCGCCGCCCTTACACGAACTACAATTCCGTCGTCGGCACGCTGCCCTGGGCCACCTCCGACTACGACGGTCTGCAAGTCAAGATCGAAAAACGCTTCTCCTACGGCCTCTATCTGCTCAACTCTTTCACCTGGTCGAAGGCCATCGACATCGCCGGCCAGGCGCTCGACGGCGGCGGCAACTGCGATAACTGCGGTAACGGCATTCCCTCGGTGCAAGACGTGCATAACTGGCAGGCCGACCGCGGTTTGTCCAACTACAACTACCCCTTCGTCAATTCCACCTCGCTGGTTTGGGCGCTGCCGGTCGGCCGCGGTCAATCGCTGCTGCCTAATCTCAGCCGCTTCTGGAACAATCTCATCGGCGGCTGGCAGACGACGCAGATTTTGCAGGCCCGCAGCGGCGATCCGCTCACCTTCGCCTATAGCCCCAGCGACTATCAGGAGGTCTCTGGCCAGATCACCGTCTACGGCCGCAACGCCTATCGGCCCAACCAGAGTGGCCCGGCCGTGGCGACCAACAAGTCGTACTCGCAGTACTTCAACTCGTCGAGCTTTTCCTCACCAGCGGCCAATGTTGTCTTCGGCAACTCGCCCCGCAACGCCGTCCGCGGTTATAACTTCTGGCAGCTCGACTCCGGCCTGAGCAAAAACTTTTCCCTCACCGAGCGCTCGCATCTGGAGTTCCGCGCCGAGGCCTTCAATCTCTTCAACCANNACCACACCAACTTCAGCGATCCCAACACGCTGTACGGCAGCAGCACCTTCGGCGAAATCGTCTCGTCGCTGCCGCAGCGCGAGTTGCAAGTCGCCGGCAAAATCGTCTTCTAGCTTTTTTACTGTTACTGTAGCGTGGCTTTGAAGGGGCACGGCTTTAGCCGTGCCGCAAAAAGGCTTATAAATCGTGGGCTTTAGCCCCTGAGGGACGATTTTTCCCTCCATACCATCAGGCGATTTGCTCTAGCTTTCTAACCTCAAGAGGATTGCTTAAAAACCAAGAGCGCGGCCGAAAGGCCGCGCTCTTGGTTTGCATCTGTACTGAAGTTTCGCCGTGCCGCTACTTACACCGGCTGCTGCGAGTATTCTTCTTCCTCTTCTTCGACGCCGTAACGGCGTAGCAGCATCGGCAGGCTCTGCGAAAAGGCCGAGCGCGGCATCACCGTGTCGCAACCGGCTTCAATGGCCTTCAACTTCAGGTCACCCTGCAGATGATTCAAAAAACCGATGATCGAAACGGTCTTCTTGAATTTGGATTTGAATTTGGGAATCAGCGTCAGCGACTTGACGCTAGGATTGTTCAGATCGAAAACCATCAGCGCGGGCCGTTCTTCCTCCGGCGTGCCGATGATCCGCGCCACCGTCTCCTTATCGCCTTTGACGAACTCCACCTTGACGCCCAATTTGCGCGCGGCTTCCTGAATCTTGGCCAGGAAAAATAGATCTTCGATAAAACAGAAGATCCGGGTCGGCGCATCTTCGCGAATCGGCGTCGGCGGCGGAGCCGAATAAACGTCGGCGTTGAATCCGCCGCTGTAGCCGCCGCTTGAAAGCTGTATCGTCGAGGGCGGTCCGTCGGCTACATTGCCGTTGGCGGCGCGGTAGCTGTGGTCCATCGGCCCGACAAAAGCGCGCGGCACTTTCTGCTGCCTGCCTCGGCGCTTGTTCTGCATCGGCGGAGCAAAACCGTTGCCTTGCGACGCGCCGGAAGCCTGTGACTTAGGAAAGAATTTTTTCTTTTTCCGGCCTTGGTGCTGCTGGCGGCCAGGCTTGGGCGGAGCGGCCGGCGTCGGCGCTTGCTGCATCTGTGGTTGCGGCGGCGTGGACTGCGGTTGCGCTTGCCCGGCAGGCGGCAGACTGGTCTTGTTTTTGCGACGCCGGCGCCGACGCCGATGCCCTTGTGACTGTACCTGACCGTTGTTAGGTACGGGCCCCTGTTCAGGCTGGGGCTGCGCCGCTTCTTCAGTCGTCATGATGCTTGTGCTTTCTGCTGCTTGAATCTCTTCCATTGTGTATTCCGCGTGTCTGTTTCGCGATTGGTTACGGAGCGGAACTTTCTGCTCCGATTGGGCCGGAAAAAACGCGGCGGGTCTTCAACCGCGCACAAACTTCCTCCCCTGAAGCGCCATCATCTCCAACACTGTGGGAATGATGAGCGCCGGTCTTACTCTTTAGCCGGCTGGCCCACTCGGCCTTACTGATTGCACCGCGCAACCACCTGGGAAAAAAGGTTGCAGCTACAAGCCGCCTGGCGGCTCCTGCCGATCGCCGAAACCGGCGCGGCCTTTATTCTTCTCAGGTAATGCGGTTCCTTATGCGATTCTTCGCCTTGCACAGCAAGTTAGAACCAAACTGCCTGACAATATCTACTTGTGCTTGCTCGGCGGCGAGCTTGCTCTCCCCTTCTATGGGTGGCTCGCGTCAGCCGCATGATAGGCAACTTTGATAGTACAGCGAAGACCTACCCCTGGCAAGAGGGCGATCCTCATAAGAAACTGGCGATGAATCAATCTGTGCAGAGACTATGCAGAGGAAAAGCAGGAAGGAATCCCGGTCTCCAGATTTACTTGCCATACAAGAAACGCCACTCCTAAGAGTGGCGTTTTCTTATTCTTGCGCTGGTCACTGGCCTCCCAGCGAGATCGTGAGCGGTAGTTTTTCTACCGCTTCAACTTTAGGCTTCCCGAATGGCTGTTTCCCATTTGTGGGCCGCTCCTTGGCGGTTGCTCTTTTCGGGTGCCTTTACGTTGCATTGGCTCGCTGGGCTTTCAACCAGCCGCCTGTACATCACTGGCACTCTTACATATTGCAATCGGCGTGCCATAAATGCCGATCAATGTTTTCAATTAGTTATGGAACCAACCATTGACCGTCTGTCTTGATAATGGAAGGATTGAAGTCACAAATCTTCTAAAAAACATAGTTTGGGTTCGCCGAAGTTTTCTTTTCCCTGCCAAAGAGGCTGCGGAGAAACTAGCAGAGCTCTTTTCAGCAAGTGGTTTTGTAAAAGGGCACGACTTTAGTCGGGCCGCAAACGCTATCAAATCAACGTGGCCTTTAGGCCCTGCTCACTATCGGTCTTCCACAATCGCCTTTTCCGCAACCACTAAAGCTCAGTGCTGGCACTTCGGGCAATAGTGAGTTCCCCGGCCGGCTAGCAGAATGCGCCGAATCGGCGTTTGGCAATGGCGGCAGGGTTGGCCCGTTCGTTGATAGACGCAGTGTTCGAGTTGAAAAAAACCGCGCTCGCCGTCGGCGTCAACATAATCCGAGACCGAAGAGCCGCCAAGCCGTATGGCGCGCTTCAAAATCTGGCGCAGCGCTTGCCGCAGCCGCTCCAGTTCGGCGCCGGTCAGCCGGTTCGCTCGCCGGCTGGGGCGAATGCCGGCGCGAAACAAACTCTCGTCGGCATAAATATTGCCCACACCGGAAAGCAGCGTCTGATTAAGCAATGCGGCTTTAATCGCTGTTTTTCGCCCTCCGAAAAGCGCGGCGAAGGGTTGCGCGCCAATCGTGAGCGGCTCGGCTCCAGGAGCCTGAAAGGGTTGGGTTCTGCCCAAGTCGAGAAATTGGAGGCGGCCAAAGCGCCGGGGATCGACAAAACGCAGTTCCCGACCGCTGGCCATGCCGAGCCGCGCGTGCGTATGAGGGGCGAGCGGCTGCTCCGACTCGGCCACCAGCAGTCTGCCGGTCATGCCCAGGTGCACGATCCACTGCGCCGTGGCTGGCGCGGATTTTTCACCCGGCGCGCTCAGTTCAAAAACGATATGCTTGCCGGTGCGATGGACGGCGAGAATCGCGCGTCCGGCCAGTACTTTGCCCATGCGCGCCGGCGGCGTTTTAAAAGGCTGAGGAAGGTCTGTGAGCCAAACCCGCACGATGCGATCGCCGCGCAGATGTTGATCCACGCCGCGGGCTACCGTTTCCACCTCGGGCAATTCAGGCATGGATATATTGTAGGGAACCCCGGCGCGCAGCGCCGTTTAGCGTAGATTCTCGGCCATCTCCGGCTCTTCGTCGCCAGAGGCAACCTGCGTGCTGCCCCATTTTTCCAGGTAGACCACACCCAGCGCGAGACCAACCAGAAAGATTCCCACGGAAGTGTATTCGATCGTGTTGAGGTTATGATCTTCGGCCGCGGTCTGGTAGACGGTGATGCCGTGAATGCCGCGCGGAACCAAACGATGCTCCTCGACGACCGGCCAGCGAGGCAGGGTGTCCAGGTAGTGTGTCGAGATCATTGCGGAGACGATCAAGCCCACCAGACCGGGCAACAGAAACAGGAGCGCTAAGAACTTGAGCGTAGCCAATCTCGCAGCATTCATAGCCTTCACCTCTGACTCGCCGACGCTTCAGACTTTATCTTGACATGCGCGAAAAGCGACGAGCCGGAATCGATACATACGCTCGATGGATGGGAGAATACCGCGGAAAGCATGAACGAACGCGGCGCTGGCTTCTCACTTGTATGACAAGGCCACCGAGCAGCCTGCCGGGAGTCTCGGACTGGAGCATTGGACCGTCGGATCATCGGACCACGGAGAAACCCGAAAGGCACGATCTCTTATCACATTATGGAGAAGGTTTTCAGCGCACGCCAGTATCACCTAAGTACCCTGACCAATGGTTACCTTGGGAATCACGCGACTGTCAGGCGCGGCGGGCGCTCCAAACACTNNATTGTGCGCCTGAGCGGGCCGCGAGCCGCGGAAATCGCGCCGGAGCTGCTGCGTTTGCGCCAGCCGCTGGAGCCGAGGCGGGCGCAACTTGCCGAGATTATCGACGTGGAAAGCGGCGATGCGGCGCGCATCGACGAGGCGATCGTAACCTTCTTCGCCGCGCCAAACTCCTACACCGCCGAGGATGTGGTCGAGATCGCCGCGCACGGTTCGCCGGTAGTGCTCGACTGGTTGCTGCGACGCGCAATCAAGCTGGGCGCGCGGCTGGCCGAGCCGGGCGAATTCACCCAGCGCGCCTTTCTTTCTGGTCGCCTCGATCTCACTCAGGCTGAAGCTGTTCGCGACCTGATCGAAGCGCAAACGCTCACTCAGGTCAGGCAGGCGGCCAGCCAAATGGGCGGCGCGCTCAGCCGCCGCGCAGTGCCCGCGAAGCAATCACTGGTGGAGCTGATTGCTCTGCTCGAGGCCGGCATCGACTTTGCCGAAG
>PMHC01000023.1 GCA_003156495.1 Acidobacteriaceae bacterium | reverse complement strand
TCCCACCCTTTCGCAAAGAACGCGAAAGGATGGGGCACGGGAAGTTTCTGTTCAAACGGTCAAACACCAAAGGCCTGCTCAAGAACGCAGCATATCATTTTGCATGACGGTGTGTGATCCTTGGGATCGGATGGGGAGAGGGAGCTGACGTGAGTTCTCAAGCGGCGGGCGCGCCTGTTACGCAACTGAGCGAAGACGAGCGGCTGTTTGCCGACGCGGTGCGCGGGTTTGCCCGCCTTGAAGTTGCGCCGCTGGTGCGGCTCATGGACGAGGCGCAGCATATGAACGCGGAACTGGTCGAGAAAATGTTTGCGCTGGGGCTGATGGGGATTGAGATTCCCGAGGAGTACGGCGGCAGCGGGGGATCGTTCTTCGATGTAATTCTGGCTGTCGAACTGCTGTCGGCGGTCGATCCGGCAGTCGCTCTGCTGGTGGATGTGCAGAACACGCTGGTGGTGAGCGCTTTGCTGCGCTGGGCGAACGAGGAACAGAAGCGGAAGTATTTGCCGCGGCTGGTAGAGGACACCATTGGCGCATACGCGCTGAGCGAGGCGGCATCGGGCTCCGACGCCTTTGCGCTGGAGACGCGAGCGACCAGGCGCGGCAACGATTATGTGCTGACCGGACGCAAGCTTTGGATCTCGAATGCGAAGGAAGCTGACCTGTTCATTGTCTTTGCCACTGTCGATGCGAGCGCAGGCTACAAGGGGATTACGGCTTTTTTGATCGAGGAAGACGCGGCGGGATTCACCGTGGGCCGCAAAGAGGACAAGCTGGGCATTCGCGCGTCGAGCACGTGCGAGCTCGTTTTGGAAGACTGCGCGGTGCCGGAGGCGCAGGTCCTCGGCGCGGTGGGCCAGGGATACAAAGTGGCGATGGAGACGCTGAACGAGGGGCGCATCGGGATTGGCGCGCAGATGCTGGGGCTGGCGGAAGGCGCGTGGGGCCACGCGGTCAAACATGCAAAAGCCCGCAAGCAGTTCGGTAAGGCGCTGGTCGAGTTCCAGGCCATGCAGTTCCAACTTGCAGAGATGGCGACCGATATTGAGGCGGCAAAGCTGCTCGTCTATAACGCAGCGCGGCTCAAGAATTCGCCGAATGATGCCGCGGGGCGCGAGTTCCGCAAGCAAGCGGCGATGGCAAAGTACTTCACTTCGCAAGTCGCCGAGCGCGTGGCGAGCAAAGCCGTGGAAGTGCTGGGCGGGCTGGGGTTCGTGAAAGATTCACCCGTAGAAAAGCTCTACCGCGACGCAAAGATCGGCACCATTTACGAGGGAACGTCGTTTATGCAGTTGGCGGCGATTGCGAAGAGCGTGCTGTAGGAGCAGCTTGTGGCTAGTAGCTCGTAGCCGGTAGGTGCCGGCGTTCGCAGTGAGTTAGCCCTCTCAAGCCCCGGGCCGCCCGCCAGTGGCGGTTTTCGATTTGCCCTATAATGACGCAAATCGGAAAAACGGGCGTGGGAGTGAAATAAGCCGCACTCAAAAGGAAATCGCCATGAAACACTTGGTTGCTGTCTTATTGCTTGTAGCCTCAGGGAACATAATCTCCCAAGCTCCGCAGTCGCGCGCTCCATCAGCGAACCGTAAACCGCAGCAGTCCACGGCAATCAATGAGCTTTTGGCTAAACCGATGGACTGGCATGAACACAAAGCTCGGATGTTTGACGATTCACGTGTGAGCATGGTTTTTACGCTGACGACTTCGTGGATTCCAGGACCGGACCACAAGGGGATGTTTCGTTACAAAATGAGTGCGGCTCCGGATATACCGACAACTTTGAATGAACGGGCAAAATTTCCAGAGTTTTATGGGTATGAGGGGATTGAGCATTTCATCCAGCGCGTGAATCGATGCGTTATAAGCCTAGATCTCTATGATCCAGATGGATTCTTACTGCGCAAGGTACCAATCGATTTTTCCTATGGGGTCGATGCGGGGGCACATATAGTCGCTTTATCGGCTAACGACGCCATTCGGATGGATGTCGAGGAATACAAGAAGCTCACGTGGGACCCAAAGGGATCAGGGACCTACACCATCGAGTGGTCCTGCCCACAATCTTCGCCGTAAATATCGGCGCTTTCTTCACAACTCAGTACACGTTTTTCTAATCGACAGTTGTATGTCGGTTGTGCGGAATATCGATTTCTGCTCCAATCGAAGATGGGCGGGCACCCGCGCCGTCAGAAGTGAGGGTGCCCACTCATTGCACCACCAGCCTCAGGACATCGTGGCTGGCCGTCCATGGCTAGAACGGGCTTGTGCCCGTTCCTGCCAATCTTTTTACCGCGACAACGTCGATTGTCGCACAAAGGCGCAGTTTGGGGCGCGGAAAANNTCGCAGATTGAAGCGCTCAAAAAAGCAATTCTGAGCCAGCCGAATGCTCCGACCCTTGAACGGCTAGATCGGGAACTGTTTAATTTGCAGAGCCAAATTCAAAAGGGCCAAAGATATCGTGAACGATTTGATGAATTTCGGCTTGTATTTGAGTCCCAAACTGACTCCACGGCTTTAATCCGCGCACTATATGCTGAGGTTCTCGGAAGGCAATCGGTGTCGTAACGACAGCGGGCGCTCCCGGCTGCGGAAACAAAGACGCGGAGACGGGACAATGCTAATCGACACTATTCGTTCAGCAACTGATCGATGGTCTCGATGTCGACCAGGCCGTTGCAGCCGTAGAGGACCGGAAGCACTTTGGCTGCGGGATGCTTGCGGCGCAGCGCGGCGACTTTGTCTGTGCCGGCGCGGTAGGCGGGGAGATACATGCGGCCCAGCAGCGGGTGGCGTCCCCATGCGCCCGAGAGTTTGTTGGCGCGTTCTTCGGTGACGAGAAAATCGCGGCGCAA
>PMHC01000034.1 GCA_003156495.1 Acidobacteriaceae bacterium | reverse complement strand
GTATTAGAGCATTTTTACCAATTCTGTAGAGTGCCGAATGGTGCTGAAGGTTGCCGCTCACTGATGTTCGCGTCAACTCGGCGATCCTGAGTCCTATACACCAATGGTAAAAATGCTCTAATTGACTCCTACCCCACCCTAGCCGCAAAGAGCGCGGCTAGAATGGGGCACCCGTATTTCCACTACACCATCGATACCCGCCGGTGAAAATGCACTGGAACGGGGGGAAAGCAAGAACGTAGCGCTGGCCCGCAAGCAGCCGTCTGGCGCAATGCGGTAGCATCGTGAATGGAAGCTACCCAAAAAATGCCTGATACAAAGACCTCTGCTACGCAATCTCCCCGTGTCCGTTTCGCCCCTTCGCCTACCGGTTATCTGCATGTAGGCGGAGCGCGCACAGCCCTCTTTAACTGGCTTTTTGCCCGCCACACCGGCGGAACATTCATCCTGCGCATTGAAGATACCGACTTTGAACGCTCCAGCGAAGAGATGGTCAGCGGCATTCTCGACAGCATGAAGTGGCTCGGCCTGGACTGGGACGAGGGGCCCTTCTATCAGTCCAAACGCCTCGACCTCTACAAGGCCGCCGCGGCAAAAATCGCCGCCACCGGCCATGCCTATCACTGCTTCTGCACCAAAGAAGAGCTCGAACAGCGCCGCAAAGAGGCCGCCGCTGCCGGCCGGCCGCCCATGTACGACCGCCGCTGCCGCGCTATTCCTCCCGATGTCGCCAAGGCCCGCATTGCCGCCGGCGAGCAGGCCGCGCTGCGCTTCGCCGTGCCTGAAAGCGGCTCGATCAGCTTTAACGACGCGGTCTTCGGCAAAGTCGAATTCGCCTACTCGGAAATCGAGGACTTCGTACTGCTGCGCTCCGACGGCATTCCCACTTACCACTTGAGCGTCGTCGCCGACGACATCGACATGCGGCTCACCCACATCATTCGCGGTGCCGACCACATCTCGAATACACCCAAGCAGATCATGCTCTATCAGGCGCTCGGCGCGCCGCTCCCGATCTTCGCGCACGTGCCGCTGATTCTCGGACCGGACAAAACGCGGCTCTCAAAGCGCCACGGCGCAACCAGCGTTACCGCCTACAAGCAGATGGGCATCGTGCCGGAGGCCTTCCGAAACTTTTTAGCGCTGCTCGGTTGGACCCCCGGTTCGGTTAAGGACGTTCACGGCAGGGACCGCGAAATTTTTTCGTCGGAAGAGCTCATCAAGCTCTTCAGCCTCGAAGGTATTTCAAAATCCAACGCCGTTTTCGACAACGACAAGCTGGCCTGGTTCAATACCGAGTACATTCGCGCTTATCCGGCCGCGCGGCTTCGTCCGCTGATCGACGAGGAGTGGCGCGAGGCCGGCGTAAAACCCACGCGTACAGAAGAGGAAATTGCAGCGGCCATTGAGCTGGTTAAGCCTCGCGCCCGCAGCCTCAAGGATTTTTCAACTTCTTTCCGCGCCTTCTTCACCGACGAGTTCGAAATCGATCCTGCCGCCGCCGCCAAGTTCCTCAAGGATCAGGTTCCGGCGCTGCTGGTCGAGCTGGGCTCCCGCTACGAGGCCGCAGCGGAGTTCACCGAGGCCTCGACCGAAGCGCTGCTGCGCGGCTTTGCCGCCGAGAAGGAGATCAAGGCCGGCGCGCTGATTAACGGCTCGCGCGTGGCCCTCACCGGCCAGGCCGTTGCTCCATCGCTTTTTGTTGTGATGATGGCTCTGGGCAAGGATCGCGTCGTCGCGCGGCTGAAAAACGTCACCGCCGGACGTTAGTCTCGTGACCAGATGATTTCGATGCTTAGCGTTGTGGTTCCCCGGTCTCAAAATCGAGACCGGGGGCACCCTCGATGGCACAAATTTAAGCGGTCATGGAGCTAGCTGATAGCTGCTTTATAGGCTGCGGAAAAAGCGAAATTGGCGGAGGAACGGGCGAAAGACCTCCCGCAGGACCTGAAGGCCACGTAGATTTTGCGTCAATTACGGCACGAGTAAACTCNNACCCAGGCGGTCAGGGATCCGGACGCATCCGTGGAGAAAGTCGCGGAGATCATCGAGCGGGACGTGGCTATGGCCGCCAAGGTGCTCCAGCTTGTGAACAGCGCATTTTTCGGGCTGGCGCGGAGAGTGACCACACTGCAAGCCGCAGTGGGCTACCTGGGAGTGGATACCATCAAGAACCTGGCGCTGGCTTCGGAGGCCTTCAGAGTGTTTACGCCTCACCCGCGCGTCCCGCTGTCGGAGTGCGAGGCCATCCAGAAGCATGCCCACCGCGCCGCTGCCATTGCCGCCGCGCTCCCGCTGGAGCCGGCCAACCGCGAATCCACCGTGGTGGCGGCTTTGCTCCACGACGTGGGCAGCCTCGTGCTCGGCAGCGCAATGCCCGATGTGTACTGTTCCACGCGCACCATGGCCGCAGAGCGCGGATGCCAGGTGTTTGAGGCCGAAGAGGAGCTGCTGGGAACTTCGCACGCCGAGATCGGGGCCTACCTGCTCGGGCTGTGGGGCTTGCCCAACATTGCCGTGGAGGCCATCGCGCACCACCACCGTCCTGACCGCATCACGCACTCCGGATTCGATTGCACGGTAGCCGTCTATGTGGCGGAACTGCTGGAGGAAGAGCTGGAGGCTCACCCACAAGGTGCACCAGAACGGGGGATCAGCGAGCACGATCGGGCGTGCCTGGAAACGCTGGGACTCTTGCCCCGGATTTCAGAATTCCGCGAACTCGCGGCGCAGGCTTGTGTTTGAAGACCGACGCCCTGATAGACCGCGGAAAAAGGGCGCTGTTTTGGGCCGAAATTCTCGAGATGCATCGCGCAGGGCCTAAAGAGGCTGCGGAAGAGGTCCAGGTTCCGGACAAAGTTTGCCAGAAACACCCCGCAGGGGCTCAAGCCCGCAATCATTTTGCGACGTTTACGGCACGAGTAAACTCGTGCCCTGACACTTCTTGCAATGCCCAACGAGTTTTTCAGTAAGCTGTTTAGCTGTCGCTCAGTCAGCGCTTGCTCACATTCGCATTTGCTACGTTCTAAGCATCGAGCTGGAAGCTGAAAGCTAATAGCTAGAAGCTGCCTTCTTACTTTCCGATTACGTCGATCGCCACGGGAATCGTTTTGGGCGGCATGCACTGGTTCTGGTTGCAGGCCTGGAAGCGCAGCTTGCCCTCAACCAGGTGATTGCCGCGCGCGGCCGTGATGCGCGCCTGAATGACGAACTCGCCGACATAGACGCTGACTTTGGTTGCAGGATCGGCGGGCAGCGTCGTCAGCGTTCCGGCCGGGTAGCTGGCGCTGTCGAGATGCACGCCCGCGCCTTCGGGAATCGAAAAGTTCGTGGGAATCAGAAACTCGTCGCTGGGCGTGTGCGAGTTGATGTGCAGCCCTTGCGCCACGCGGAAGTGCAGCGCCACGGCCGTCGGCTTGCCGGCCGGCAGGTTTACCTGCTCGGGAAACAGATAAGTAACCGGCGCGTTTTTGAGCGCCGAAAGCGTCTTCGCTCCCGGTGCGGCGTTCTGCGCCGTAAGAAGCGGTGCGACAAAGCCAATTACTGCGATTGCAATCAAGAGCCGCGTTGCCGTTCGATTCATCCGATCCATCCTTGGTAAAAATCTTTTGCGGAAGCCGTAGTCCCTCACTCGATTATGCGGCAACCGGCGCGGCCTTTCTAGTTCCGCTAACGCCGCTTACTCCGACAGCTTCGCCGCTTACTTGCTCAGCGCCTTGCGAATATTGCTTTCGATCTCGTCTTTGCCGGCTCCGGCATCTTCTGAAAGCAGCCCCACCTGCGCGGCGACGATCGTTCCCTTGCGATTGACGAAAAACGACGCGGGCAGATCGTCAAGGCCGCCATAGCTTCTGCTGATCGAGTCGCCGTCAATCAGCACCGGATAGGGGATTCGCATCCGCTCGGCGAATTTAGCGACAGCGGTTTTGTAACGGGTGTGCGCGGCCATTTCGTTTGCCGCCGGCTCGTCGCCCTCGGCGTTTACGGCCAACACTTCGAGGCCCTGGGGCGCGTATTTTTGGCGCAACTCGATGAGCCACGGTGTTTCAATTTTGCACGGGCCGCACCAAGTAGCCCAAAAGTTGATGACCAGCGGCCGGCCACGATAGTTGGCCAGCGAAATTTTGTTGCCGTGCAGATCTTCGAGCGTGAAG
This sequence comes from Acidobacteriaceae bacterium, assembly GCA_003156495.1. Classification (GTDB taxonomy): domain Bacteria; phylum Acidobacteriota; class Terriglobia; order Terriglobales; family Acidobacteriaceae; genus Telmatobacter. The sequence goes on along the minus strand of PMHC01000034.1, from coordinate 1,951 downwards.
GCCGGCGCGGGCTTGCCGATGAGCGCTGAGGCGAATTGCGGCGCGGCGGCCTCGGGCGCGGCTTCGCTCTGCATAAGCCCGGCCAGCGTGCGTTCTGCGGCCTGGCGGCGGAGCTTCCAATTGAGCCAGCCTGCGCAGGCAAAAATCGCCAGAATCAAAACCACGGCCGAAAGCACCAGCGCATTGCGCCGTACGGGGAAACGAAGCATAGAACTATTGTAGGGACTAGGGACGAGCCAGCAACTGTCAGCTGTCAGCTCTCAGCTCTCAGCCGTCAGCTTGTTGGGGAGGTCCGAAGCTGTTTTTGAAATCGAGACAGGGAACAACAAGCAGGGAACAGGGAACAGATTCAGACTTAAACAAAAGCTTCGTTTTCAGTCCACAAGCTGAAGGCTGACAACTGAAAGCTGATAGCTGTTTTTGTTACCATCGGAGCCAATGACCAAGCCCGATTCAAATATGCACGAGATGCAACCGGCCGAGCTGGTGCGCACCGAGGCCGCGGCGCTGGAATTGCTCGCCAGCCGCCTGGATGGCGCGATGGCCGAACCCTTTGCGCGCGCCGTCGAGATGATTTTGCGCTGCGGCGAACAGAGCGGCCGCGTGGTGGTTACCGGCATGGGCAAAAGCGGCATCGTGGCGCAGAAGATCGCTGCCACGCTCAGTTCCACCGGCTCGCCGGCCCTATTTCTGCATCCGGCCGAGGCGGTGCATGGCGACCTGGGCGTGCTGATGGCCGGCGACGTGGTGATCGCGCTTTCGGCCTCGGGCGAAACCGAAGAGATTCTGCGGCTGTTGGTACACCTTAAACGCAAGGGCGACGCGCTCATTAGCCTCTGCTGCAATTTGCAATCGACGCTGGCGCAGTCGAGCGACGTGGCTCTGGATTGCTCGGTCGAGCGCGAGGCCGGAGGGCTGAATCTTGCGCCTACGGCTTCGACGACGGCAATGCTGGCGCTGGGCGATGCGCTGGCCATCGCCGTCAGTCAGCGCAAGGGCTTCCGCGCCGAAGATTTCGCCGAACTGCACCCTGGCGGCAAGCTGGGCAAGCGTCTGGCCAAGGTTTCGGAGTTGATGCACTCGGGCGCGGCGGTGCCCGTGGTCTCTCCCGCGACGGCGATGACCGATGTGATCTACGAGATGTCGTCGAAAAAGTTGGGCATCACGACGGTGCAGCAGGAGGGCCAGTTGCGCGGCGTTATCTCCGATGGCGATTTGCGGCGCTTGCTTGAGCGCGAGGGTGGCGCGGCATTAAGCAAAACCGCGGGCGAGGCCATGAATCCGCATCCCAAGACGATCGCCGCCAATGAACTGGCCGCCAAAGCGCTGGCGATTCTTGAAGAGCGCAAGATCACTTCGCTGGTGGTTGTCGACGCGGAGCAAAAGGTCGAAGGCGTGCTGCACCTGCACGATCTGTGGGGCGTGGAGATGATTTAATCGTAGGCCGACCTGCGGCTGCTCGAACTGCGACATTATCTCCTCGGACCGCGCAAACATTTAGAATAGAAAGTGCTGCAATTTGCACATGCGTCCGCTTGATGCGGGCGGGAAGGTTTGCGCGTTTTTATGCATCGTTGGTCGAAACTGTTTATTCCCACACTGCGCGAGGCCCCGGCGGATGCCGAGGTGGCCAGCCACAAGTTCCTCGTTCGCGCCGGATACATCCGCCAATTGGGCGCCGGCATCTATAACTATCTCTTCCTGGGCCAGCGGTCGGTTCAAAAGATCATCGGCATTGTGCGCGAAGAGATGGACCAGATCGGCCAGGAATTTTACCTGCCCGGCATTTTGCCCAAGGAGCCGTGGGTCGAAAGCGGCCGCTGGACGGGCATGGGCGACAACATGTTCCGCTTTAAAGATCGCAAGGGCACCGAGATGTGCCTCGGCATGACGCACGAAGAGATCATGACCACGATCGCGCGCAACGAGCTGCGCAGCTACAAGCAGTTGC
>PMHC01000030.1 GCA_003156495.1 Acidobacteriaceae bacterium | reverse complement strand
CGCTGGCCAGTTCGCGCACGTTACCGGGCCAGGAGTGCTGCAAGAGCCGAGCCAGGGTTCCGGGTCCGAGGATGACGGGACGTTGCTGGTATCGGTTGCAGAGCCGGTCAAGTAAGAACTGAGCGAGCGGGGCGATATCTTCGCNNAGCCGGAAGGCGAGGTCGGGCAACAGCAATCCCTGACCGGCCATCTGGCGCAACGGCGTTTGCGAAGAAGCGATGACGACAGCGCGGCCCGGTGGGCGATCCTGAAGATTCTTAAGGACGCCGAGGAGCAAACCCTGGCCCGGAGGGGCCAGAAGATCGACGCGGTCGAGGTAAATGAAGCCGGCAAGCGTCGCCGGATCGGCGTCATTGGCTAGCCATTCGCGAGCATCGCGGCGCTGGAAGGAAGATTCCGCCAGCGGCGAGTGACTGAAAAGGTAACGAGCTAAGGTGTGTTTTCCGCTGCCGTGTTCGCCCTCAATAGCAGCGACTTGCAAATGTGGTGCAGCCATATCGGCCTGCACTAACAGTTTGCGCCAGGCAGCACTAACGCCGACGACATGAACCGTGGTGGGGGTAGAAGAGTCCAGGTCCACGAGCGTGAGGCCAGAGACGGAAGATTGCGTGAGTAGTGAAGCGGAACTGTGCATAGGTCTCAAGGTGCCTCGCCTCCGTGGCAAGGTGGTGTATAAAACCGACACAGGTCTCATCGGCGAAATGAATAAAAACATGAATTGACAGGCGAAAAATACGCGGAATGGAGAGAGAAGTTTGCCGGCTGTAGGTTGGCCGGGAGTGAAGAGCGGCCAAGGTGGCTACAAACGCCGCCAATAGCGGATGGCATAAAGAACAGGGTTATATACTCTAAGGTGCTTCTGCCGCGACTATTTTGGGGCTTATGCGGGCTGCGGAAAAACTTTGAATTTAGGATCAGAGGGGAAAACATTCCGCAGGGACTAAAGGCCACGCTGAATTCGCNNGGCACGACTTCAGTCGTGCCCTGACACTTTTAGCTGCTCCGGCGGCGTTTTTCCGCAGCCGGTTATTGCGCCTCCGGATTCGAGGAAAAAGGCAGAAATTTGCCGCGAGGCGAAAGCGGCCGGCCGACGGCATAGAGGATTTTTACCCATTCTGTAGAGTGCCGAATCGTGCTGAAGGTGGCCGCTCACTGCTATTCGCGTCAACTCGGCGATCCTGAATCCGATACGCTGTTGGTAAAAATGCTTTAGGCGCGATGAGGGAGAAATAACGTTGATGGAAGGGAAGAAGGGCTGGCAGCGTTGGGGTTATGTGGCGTGGCTGCTTGTAATTGTGGGCATGGCGGCGCTGCACTGCTGGCATCTGGGAGCGGATTTTCCTAACGGGTCGCTTTGGGGAGGCGATTGGGCCAAGTATACCGACGAGGGCTGGTACGGGAATGCGGCCGTGCGGGCGCATCTGTTTGGAAATTGGTATTTGCCGGGGGATTTCAATCCGGCGCCGGCGGTTCCGGCGTGGCCTTTCGCCGAGTGGCTCCTGTTCTTTTTTACCGGAGTGAGCATCGAGGCGGCGCGGGGGCTGGCGGTGGCCTGTTTCTTGGCCAATCTGGGGTTGAGCTACCTGTTGCTGCGCGGCCGTGGAGCGCGGTGGGTAGCGCTGGCGGCGGTAACGCTGCTGGTGGCGAATCCGTTTCTCTATTGTTTCAGCCGGTTGGCGATTCTGGAGCCGATGCAGACGCTGCTGCTGCTGGCGGTGTTGAATTTGGCGGTGTGGCTGCCGCGTTTTCGGCGACCGGCGCTGGTTGCGGCGGGCATTGGGCTGCTCTTCGCGCTGATGATGATGACCAAAACGACGGCGGTTTTTCTAGCGCCGGCGGTGGGCTGGGCGATGCTGCTGCCGCTGTGGAAGCGGCGGCGAGAGGCGCTGCGGTGCGTGGCGGTTACGGCGGCCAGCGCGGTGGCGATTTATGGCGCGTGGCTGGCGACATTGGCCAGCCGGGGCCTGCTGGGGGATTATCGCTACTTTTTCTTCATCAATAAATATGAAAAGCCGCCGGAGTTTTATTGGCCGCTGATTAGCTTTAAATGGTCTTCTCACGGCCTGCTTTGGATCGATTGCCTGCTGGTTCCGCTGGCCGGAGCGTTGGTGCTGATCGCGGCTCTGGCTTGGCGCCGCGATTGGAGCCGAAAGCTGTGGCGCGATCCGGTCTTCGGTGCTTCGCTTTGGGTGGTCGCCGGCTACATTTTGTTTATGACGCTGCAGAACCACCCGCAGCCGCGGTACTTCGCGCTGCCGGCGTTTTTTGTTTTCTTCGTGATTGCGCTGGGGCTCGGGGCGCTGCTCGAGTCTGGCGGCTGTTGGCGGCGGCTGGGCTGGGCGGTGGGTGCCGTGGCCCTTGTCGGATTGGGCATCGGCGGCGCAAAGACGATCCACTACGCCACGCATCCTGAGTACACCATGGCCAACGCGGCGGCGCAGTTGACGCAATATATTGATGCGCATCCCAACGGCCGGCGGCTGCTGGTTTCAATCAGCGGCGACGAGATTACGCTGATGACGCATCTGCCCTCGCTGTGCGACGACTTTGGCACGCAGGAGCTGGTTTCAAAGCTGGGTGCCTATCAGCCGGGCTGGTACGCGGCCTGGAACGATCTGGACCCAGGCACGCTGGAGGATCTGCACGCGCTCTATTCGCTCGAACAGGTGGCCAGCTTTCCAGCCTTCGACGATCCGGAGCGGAATGTGCTGGTGCTGTATAAGCTGCATCCTCTGCCCGGCGGGCAGGAGCGCAGTCCCGGCGACGAGAACCTGCGGGATGTTTTACCCGACGACAAGATCGATACTTCGGTCGAGTAAGAGCCGGAGCGGGGGACGAGAGAAGGCGAGCGGCGGAAAATGCGGCCGGCGGTTTTTGCGCTTTTCCGCAGGGGGGAGATTTTTAGCGCCTAAGTGGGAGTGCCGCCCGATGGGGAACGAAGGGCAATGTGTCCGTGATCGCAATCACTCGACAGGGCTAAGTGCGAGTGTTAGCCTTCCCATGGAAATTCCCTGGAGGGCAGCAGCCGGTCCTGGTGTGGGGCCGTCCGTCATTCGGCTCTTAAAACATCAGTTTTAAGTAAGTATGGAGGGAATGTGACAGTAGTGGGTTGGGTGTACTTGTTTCTGGGCATGAGCGTGCTTATGTCCATAGTTGCCGTCCTGTTTGCGCGTCAGACAGTTGGCGTACAGGCGGGAATGGCGGATATGCGGAAGATTGCCAGCGCAATGAAAAATGGCGCGGCAGCCTTTCTGAAGCGGCCATCGAGAATCGCGGCGGCGATGGCGGGTTTATTGCTTCCTACCCTGGCCAACGCGCAGTCGGAGGCCGGAGGCGAAGCTAGCCTGAAGCTGCCGGATTTGACCAGCGTGAGCTTTCTGGGCGTGAGCGGGTATAACCTGCTGGCGATCGGATTGCTGTTTTGCGTCGGCGGCCTGCTCTTCGGTCTGACGATCTTTATCCAACTGAAGAACCTGCCGGTGCATCGCTCGATGC
>PMHC01000061.1 GCA_003156495.1 Acidobacteriaceae bacterium | reverse complement strand
GCAGCGATTGATAGCGGTTGGCCCGCGGAATGGCGATGAAATCCTTGATGCGTCCCGGCACCGGCCGCCACAACGTGTGGATCAACCCGAACACCGCGTAGCACGACGCCACGTCCTCGGTAATCACGCGCACCGCCAGCAGATCGTACACCTGGTCGAAGGAAACCTTGGTGCGCTCGATCTTCTGGTGGATGGAGTAGAGGCGCTTGATGCGCCATTCGACGCGGGCCTCAATGCCGTTTTCGCGCAACTGCTCGACCAGGGTATCTTCGACGCCGCGCATGAACTGCTCGCCATCGGCGCGGCGCGCCTCGACGGCCGCCGCCACCTGCTCGTAGCTGATCGGATCGGTGTAGCGGAAGGCCAGATCTTCAAGCTCGCCGCGCAGTTTGCCCATGCCCAGCCGGTGCGCCAGCGGCGCGTAAATGTCCATGGTCTCGCGGGCGATCGATTCCTGCCGCTCGGGCGAAAGATGCTGAAGGGTGCGCATGTTGTGCAGCCGGTCGGCCAGCTTGATGAGCACCACGCGCACATCGGAGACCATGGCCAGCAGCATTTTGCGCACGTTTTCCGCTTGCCGGTCTTCGCGATTGGCGAATTGAATTTTGTCGATTTTGGTTACGCCCTCGACGATGTGCGCGACCTGATCGCCGAAAAGCTGGGCGATCTCTTCGCTGGTGGCGGGCGTGTCTTCGACGGCGTCGTGCAGCAGCGCGGCGGCGATGGCCGTCGAGTCGAGCTTCATCTCGGCCAGCACCTCGGCCACCTGCAGCGGATGGATGATGTAGGGATCGCCAGAGGCGCGCTTTTGCCCCTCGTGATGCGAGACGCAAAAATCCCAGGCTTTGCGGATCAGCTCGATGTCTTCTGTAGGACGATTGGCCTGAACCAGCTTGAGGAGCGCTTCGAAACGCTCACCGATCGACAGCTTGGCGGGCGCGGCATTTTTGCGCTTCGATTTTTCCGGGGGCGCAGAGACTCCTGCCGCGACGGGCTGGAGCGCGTCTGCTTTTTCTGCCGGGATGGTTTGGCGGACCGTCGCCATACCCCATTATATGGCCGTCCCGAATTTGCGGCGTGACGCGGCGGCTCAAGAATGGCGCCAGCACCGGCCAAGAAACCGAAAATTCTGTGTGTGGCGACAGATACACTGGAATGATGGTGAAGCAAAGCAATTCGAAATCGGAAGCGGGAAGCGCTCCCCGACGTCGCACTAAGGCGGATCTTCCGCAACAGCAGAAGCGCCACAAGCAAACGGCCGAAGCCAGCGAAGCCGCCGTAGCGGCCCATGTGGCCATGGGCGCTGTGATCAGCCGCCGTGCCGCCGACCGGCTGCGCGCCGGTTACCTCTGGGTTTACGCCTCCGACATTGCCGAGATTGCGCTGCCGAAGCCGGAAGAAAATCCGCCGGCGCTTTTGCCCGTGGCCGACAATCGCGGACTGCTGCTGGGCACGGCGCTCTACAGCCCCACATCGCAGATCGCGCTGCGCATGGTTTCGCATCAGGCGATCGAGCAGGCGCAGTGGCTCGAGCTGCTTGAAACGCGGCTACGCGCGGCCATTGCGCGCCGCCGGCCGCTGCTTGACGAGGGCAATGACGCCTGCCGGCTCTGCTTCAGCGAGGCCGACGAACTGCCCGGCCTAGTCGTGGATAAGTACGGCGAACTTGTGGTCGTGCAATTTTTAGCTAAAGGCCTGCTTGCCGAAGGCGTCGCCGAAAGTTGCGTGCGCGTTCTGCGCGAGGAGCTCGCGCCGACGGCGATTTTGGAGCGTCCCGATTCTCGCATCCGCGAGCTGGAGGAGTTGCCCGCGCCTTCGCTCGATCCGCTGTGGCTGGCCGATTCTAAGCGGCGCATCACCGCCGCCGAGTTTCACATTAACGGTTTGACTTTTGCCTTCGACGCCAACTCCGGCCAAAAAACTGGAGCCTTTCTCGACCAGCGAGCCAACTACGCCGCGGCGCGCGAGTGGGCCCGGCGGCTTGGCGCTACCGAGCGCGCCCTGGACGTTTGCTGCTACCAGGGAGGCTTTGCGCTGCATCTGGCCCAGGTGGCGCAGCGGGTGACGGGCGTTGACGCTTCACACGCTTCATTGGAAGTGGCGGAAGAAAATCTGGCGACCAACCGCGCGCATCTATCCGCCGAGGTGGATTGGATCGAGGCCGACGCCTTCGAACTTCTTCGCGACTGGTCGCAGAACGGCGAGCAGTTCGACTCGATTGTGCTCGATCCGCCAGCCTTCGCCAAAACCCGGCGCGCTGTCGAGAGCGCGCTGCGCGGCTACAAGGAACTGAATCTGCGCGCGCTTAAAATGCTGCGTCCCGGCGGTCTGCTTGTGACCTGCTCCTGCTCGCATCACGTGAGCTGGGCCGATCTTGAAGCCGCTGTGGCCGCGGCCGCGGCCGACACTTCGCGGCGCGTGCGTCTGGTTGAACGGCGCGGCGCGGCGCTCGACCATCCGGTCATTCTCAATTTGCCCGAGACGGAATATTTGAAGTGCCTGGTGTTGGAAGTCGAATAGAAGCGATCGTGAGAAAGCGGCGCTAGGTGCGTTCGGCAAAGCTGATGCCGCCGCTTTTGCGCGGGAGCATCTGCGTCAGTCGCGTTCGCCAGGAAGGCTTTTCCGCCATGGGCAGGCCTCCGCTGGCTTTTTCGCCGCCTTGGGCCTTGCCGTTTTTAGAGGCGTTCAGTTCCACCAGCGCTTCTTTGACCTGCGCGCGCAGCGATTCGACTTCGAAGGTGCAGGAGCGCAGATAAGCCGAAACCGTCAGCCCGGCTTCGGCGGCGCGCGCGTGTAACCGCGCGCATTCGGCCCGGCTCAAGCGGACAGTTACGCTGGCCCGGCGCAGATCGCGGTCAAAGGCTTCGGCTGGCTCGGCGCTGGTTTGTTGCGCGGGCGGCGCATCGGCTTGGGTAACTGACGGCTCGCTAATTTGCGACGCAAGGCGCGCAAAGGTCTCTTCGGCCGTCGGTTCGCCGGCTTGCTTCGCGTACGATGCAAATGTTTTAGCGGCCGCCGGTTTTGCCTCTTCGGGCAAAGGAGCGGCTTCGGTTGCGGGCGGCATTTTAGCCGGGGCGGCCGCCGGAATAGCCGACCAATTCACATGATCGTCCGGTTTATAACGCGCATGGGCGCGCAGGGCGCGCTCGTAGCTCAAGGTCGCTACGTCATCGCCCAGATCGTCGCCGTTCCCGGCCGGAGCGTTTTTCTGCTCCGGAGGTTTGGGCGCCGGCGAGGTCAGCATGGCCAGCAACCCGGCAAAACTGGAAGCCGCGGGAGAGGATGAAGTTTGCGCCGAATGTTGCATGGCTGGAGAATAGCGTGCACGGGAGGGAGAGAGGTGAGGAAACTCCAATGAAGTGCACAGGCAAATTTCATTTCAGGCGCGATTCCGCGTTATTCCCAAAATGGTGTGCGCTGGGGCGGCTACGAATTTTTCTGATTGGAGCCGTCGATTTTAGCCTCCGGGTCGGGCAGGATGCGGCCGGGCAGACGCAGCATCCTGCTGATTGTTTCGGCGGGTACGGGCTTCGAGAAGAGATAGCCCTGGCCCAGCCGGCAGCCCAACTGTCGCAGAAGGTTGTACTGGTCGCAGGTTTCGATGCCCTCGGCCAGAACCTCCATGCCCAGCACGCGCGCCAGCTCCACGATGGTGCGCACGATCTGCAGCGGCTGTTCGCCCTCGGTCATGCGCATCACAAAGGAGCGGTCGATCTTGAGCACGTCGAAAGGCAGCGAGTGCAGGTGATTGAGCGAGCTGTAGCCGGTGCCGAAATCGTCCAGCAGCAATGAGATTCCCAGACGGCGCAGGCTGCTGAGCACCTCGAGGGCCGTGCGTGGATCGGGAATGAGGCTGGATTCGGTCATCTCCAGGCCGAGACTGCGGCTGGAAACGCCGGACTGGCGCAGCAGCGCTTCAACGTGGTCAGCCAGACCTTCGCGCGCAAACTGCCGCGCGGAAAGATTGACGCAAACGCGGGGCGCGCCGCGTTCCGGGTCTTCGCTGCACCACTGCTGAATCTGGTTACATGCCTCTGAAAGCCCCCAGTCGCCGATGGGCAAAATCAGCCCGGTTTCTTCAGCGGCGGGAATAAAATCCATGGGCGGAATCAGTCCGCGCTCCGGGTGTTGCCAACGGATCAGAGCTTCTAACCCGACGACTCTGCGCGTCGCCAGCTCGACCTCGGGCTGGTAGTAGAGCACGAACTGATGCTCCTCCAAGGCCTGGCGCAGATCCGATCTGCGGGGCCAAATTTCGGTTACGGAATGGGAGATGGGGTGCGAACGCCGCACGCGCCGTTTATGGAAGGCCTTGCGCAGCCGCCGCAACTCCAACTGGCTGGCCGCGATGTCGGCCAGGCTCTCCAGCATGTGTAGCTGGTCGGCAGCCATAACGCCGCGCGGCTCGCAGGTAAAAATCACCAGTTCGCCCAAGATCTTGCCATCGGCGCAGCGCACGGGCGCGGCGGCAAAAGAGGCGACTTCGAGCCGCCGGATCATCAGTCGCTGGCCATCAAACTTAGGGCGTTCGGTAAGGTCGGGTACAACCACCGAGCCGTTTTCCGCCAGCATCATATCGAAGATCGAGTCTTTGCGCGGCAGCTCGCGAACGGCCTCGCCCCAGTAAGACTTGATCCAGACGCGGCTTTGGTCGACAAAGCAGAGCAGCACCGTGTCAGCCTTAAAATACTCGGCCGCCAGGCGCGTAATCGCGTCGTAACTTGGCTCCGGGGGTGTATCGAGAATTCCCGTCGCAACGAGCGCGGCGACTCTCGCATCCTCGTTTTGCCACTTGTTTTCACCTGTCAACAGCTCAACTTGCGGCATTGTCTCTCCGGGTCCACCTAATGTTTCCCGTCATTACTTTGCCAGCCGGACTTTGCCAGCCGGACCTGGCCCGCATGATGACGAAATGATGCGTTCCCGTGGGCGTTGTCGGCCTTCGCCTTCCGCGTATGGGCTGAAGAGCTCTTTGAGCGAAGTTCAGCAAACACGCGTATGTGGCGCCTTTGGTTCCGCATCATTTTTATCGGAAAGGCCGCACGTAACATGAGGTTACGGGGGGACAACCTGGAATTAGGTACTTATGCTTCAGCGATTTTGGCCACTAAGATTACTTTCGGGATGAGGGTTGTCCAGTTTCGAGCCAGAGAAAAGTTAGTTGGTCGGCGCCGTCTTGAATCTCCTGTTCGGCGCTGACGCCGGCCGAATGTCCGCCCGAAACGCTATAGTGCAGCAGCACCGGCCGGCGGCTAGAGGAGCTGGCCTGCACCAGCGCCGTCATCTTGCGCGCATGGAGCGGATCGACGCGCGTATCGCTGGCGCCGGTAAAAAACAGCACCGCCGGATAGGCCGCGCCCGCCTTGATGTTTTGGTAGGGCGAATACTTTACAAGATAAGAAAATTGATTCTCGTCTTTCGCCGAGCCGTACTCGGTCGTCCACAGCGATCCCATTTCGAATTGTTGATAGCGCAGCATGTCCAGCAGCGGATAGCCGCACTCGACGGCCGCGAAGAGCTCCGGCCGCTGCGCGATCGATGCGCCCATCAGCAGCCCGCCGTTGGAGCGGCCCATGATGGCGAAGCGCTCCGGCGCGGTGAATTTGTTGGCGACCAGATAGTCGGCCGCCGCGAACCAGTCGTCGAAGACGTTCTGCTTTTTCTCGAACATGGCCTGTTCGTGCCAGCGCTCGCCGTACTCGCCGCCGCCGCGCAGGTTAGGCAGCGCGAACCAGCCGCCGCGCTCCATCCACCAGGCGTAAACGGGATTCCATTTCGGCAGTTCGCTCAAGCTGAATCCGCCGTAGCCGGTCATCAGCAGCCGCTCGCTTCCGTCCTGCTTCAATCCCTTTTTGCCGGCGACGAACATGGGCACGCGCGTGCCGTCTTTTGACGTGAAGAAAACCTGCCGCAGTTCGTACTGGCTGGAGTCGAAGAGGATTTTTGGCTGGGCGAAGATTTCGCGCTTGCCGGTCGCCGTGTCGAGCCGGTAAATCGTCGGCGGCTTGATGAATGACTCGAAGGTGTAAAAACCGAAGCGGTCTGTCGTTCGTCCTTCCAACGTCGTCGCCGCGCCGATTCCTTCGTAAGCCAGTGCGCCGGCCGGCTTGCCGTCGAGCGTGTAAATCGATGTTTCGGCTTTTACATCGTGCAGCCGGTTGACGTAGATTTTGTTGCCGACGATGTTGAAGTCGTCGATCGCCTGCGGCGCTTCGGGCACAATCGTCGTCCAGGCCTCGGGCATGATGCCGGGATCGGCCTTGAGAATGCGGCCGTTGGGCGCTTTGTAGTCGGTGCGCACGTACCAGCCGCCATTGGCGTAGATCGGATAAAAGCGCGCCTCCACATCCCAGACCAGCACTTCAAAATAAGCGCCGGGCTTGGTCAAGTCGCGATAGACAATGTCCACGCGCTTGGCCGGCACGCCGCGCTCGATCGTGAGAACCAGATAGCGGCCGTCGTCGGTCACGCTGGTGGCGACCAGATCGCCGGGGCCCAGCTTTTCGCCGCGAAACTCGTGGCCGAAAAGCAGCCGGTCGTGCGCGATGAGCGTGCCCAGCCGGTGCTCGAAGACGAGCGTGCCCTGCTGGTCGCGCCGCGCGTAGTAAATTCCCTTGCCGTCGGGGGTGAAGTTCACGCTCATATAATCCGCGCTGGGCAGTTCGTCTTCGAGCGTTTTGCCGGTTTTTACATTGAAAACGCGCACCGTGGTTTCGTCCGCGCCGCCCTGGCGTACCTCATAGGCCAGCAGTTCGCCGTCGCGCGAAAGATCGGCCAGCCGGACAGAGGTGTTGGCGTCGCGGCTGAATTGCGCCGGATCGACGAGCCGCGCATCTTTTCCCGCCCAGCCGTGGCGCACGTAGATTGACGATTGCTCTTCGCCGGCAAGCCGCTTGGTGAAGAACAGATCGCCGCCGCGTTGCATGGGCGTGCCCCAGCGCTCGACGTGTTCGAGCGCATCCAGATCGTCGACGATTTCGCCGCGCATCCGCGCCTGCTTCATGTAGCGCGCCGTGTAGGCGTTTTGCTGGTCAATGAAGTTCTTGGTCTCGGCGCTGGTGGCCTCTTCGAGCCAGCGATAGTTGTCCACGATCCTGGTTCCGAAATAATCGTTGGTGACCGGAATCGCCTGTACCGCGGGCGGCGCGGGCAACGTGATGCCGCCGCGGCCGTGAATCGCTTGCGCAATCGCCATTGCGCTCAAAGAAAGCGCGAACCCCAAGCCAAGAAAAAATTTCATGGCTACAGAATACGCGCTTGCCGATTCTGGAAGCCGCGCTGACAGAGCCCGCTACAATCTTTTTAGTGGCAGAATCGCCGACAACGCGAAATCCCCAGCCACAAGCCGGGATGAAAACGCCGCCGCGCTCGCGCTGGGCGCGCCTGCGGGTCATGCTGCATCCATCGCGTTCCTACAGCGTTTTTGCCGCCACCGTGTTGCTGATGGTCTCTACCTTTCTGTCGCGCATCATCGGCCTGGTGCGCGTTAAATACATCGTCTGGCTCTTCGGCCGCGGACCGGAGGCAGACGCCTTTAATGCCGCCTTCGTGCTGCCCGACATGATCGCGTATTTTCTGGTGGGCGGCGCGGCCTCCATCACCTTTGTCACTATCCTTACCCGCTACCGCGAATCCGGCCGCGAGGTTGAGGGCGAGCGCTCGCTTTCGGTCATCCTCACCACCATGTATCTGGTGTTGGGCGCGACCATCGCGCTGGCCGAGCTGCTTGCGCCCTGGTACGTGCGCGGCTGGTTCAGCGGCTTTGACGCGCACACCTCGGCTCTCTGCATCAGGCTCACGCGCATTCTGCTGCCGGCGCAATTGTGCTTTTTCGCCAGTGGAGTTTTCGGCTCGGTACTGCTGGTGCGCAAGCAATTCAGCGTGCAGGCCGTTGCCCCGCTCATCTACGGCCTGGGGCCGATCGTCGGCGGACTGCTGCTGGTCAAGTACATCGGCGTTTCTTCGCTGGCGGTGGGCACCGTGGCCGGGGCCATCTGCGGGCCGTTTCTGCTCAACTGGATCTTTGCCCGCCGCGCTGGCGTGCACTATCGCGTGCTTCTCGACTGGCATGACAAAGGCCTGCGCGAGTGGGTGCGGCTTTCGCTGCCGCTGATGGCCGGCGTTTCGCTGGTCACCGCCGACAACTGGATCATCGCCCACTTTGCCTCGGGCACCGGCGGCGCGGTTTCGCTGATGAGCTACGCCAAACAGTTGTTCATGGCGCCCATGGCCATGCTGGCGCAGGCCGCCGGCGCGGCTTCCATGCCGTTTTTCGCCAGCCTGTGGACCCGCGAGCGCCGCTACGAGTTCGCCGTCGGCGTCGCCGATTCGGTTTCGCGCGTGACCTCGCTCGGATTGCTGGTCGGTTCCGGCATGATCGTTCTCGGCTGGCCGGCCATTGATCTGGTCTTTACTGGCGGACGCTTTTCGGCCGCAGACTCGCGCGAGTGCGCCCTCTACTTTGCGCTCTTCTCCGTTTCCATCTGCCTCTGGTCGGCGCAGTCGATCTATTCCCGCGCCTTTTACGCCGCGGGAAATACCTTTGCGCCCATGGTCGCCGGTACCGTTGTCACCTTGATTTCTTTGCCCATCTACTACTCGCTCTATCACGCCTGCGGCGCGGTCGGTCTGGTGCTGGCTTCGAATCTCGGCATCGCGATGCAAACCCTCGCCATCGCCGTGCTGCTGCATCAGCGGCACATGGTTTCCATCGCCAGCCTGGACTACATCGAGCTGGGCCGCTGTTTGCTGGCCTCAACCATCGCTGGTCTGGCCGCGTGGTTTGCCGCTCTCGGCATTCGCATCGGCCTTGCGCGCTTTCCGGCGCTGCCGCATAGCGCCCGCTTCGCAGACATGCTTATCCTTTGCGTCGGAACGCTGTTGTGGATTGCGATAGCGAAATTGGTTTTGGAAAAGACCGGCTCGGCGCTGCCGCGCGTGGCCATGAAGCGGCTGGGATTGAGCTAAAGCATTGGGTATATCGAATATTGATTGACTTACACCCCACCCGCAAGAAACAAGAACGCGGCTAGAATGGGGCACCCATATTTCCAATACACCATATTCCCAATTCCCACTACATCAGCAGTGAAAATGCGCTAAAAAATTCTCGCAACCGCTCGCGCACAAAAAAAGAAAACGCCCCTGTAAGCGCAGAGGCGTTTGTGTGTAGAGCCGATGGGTAGAGTTTTTAGGCTTGCGTCGGCTTGATCGCATCGTGAGCGACTGGGGTCGGCGTTTGCGCCGCGACGGTGGCCGCGTTGTGCGCCGGCTTGGTTTCGCCCTTGCGAATGTCGATGCCGCCCTTAAAGAACGCGCCGTCTTCGATGCTGATGCGCGCCGNNACATTGCCGCGCACCTTGCCCAGCACCACGATTTCGCGGGCGGTGATGTTGGCGCCGACCTGGCCGTTGCGGCCAATCGTTACGCGGTTGCCGGGCAGGTTGATCGTACCCTCCACCTTGCCGTCGACAAACAGCGACTCGGTGCCGGAGATCTCGCCTTTTACATACAGACCCTTGCTAATGACGGCCTGATCGCCCGTGGAAACTCCAGCGCGATTGATGGTGTCCGTGCTGGGCGTGGTGGGCGTCGGATGTGCCGGTTCAGGGGTGGGGGTAGTGTGCGGGGTTACGGTTTGGCTCGGTCTCCACATAGCGCTCTACGTCGATTCCTTTTCTGTCCGATGCGGGTTGAGGAGTGCGTCGGGTACTATTCCCGGCGTCTGCTTCAACCATCCATCCGCGTGCCAGCCCGGCTGGCGGCCCGCGGCAGTCTCCCGGCGGCTGAGGATCGGACGGCTCCTTCTTCCGGCTGCCCGGGATTCTTTGTTCCCCATTATTCTACGGCATGGTTAGGATTTCTGGGCAGATGTGGTTCCTAGTCAGTAAAGCGTCGTCCCATTGACGTACTCTGAGCTTATGACAGATCGCGAACTGCTGGCCAAAATCGCCGCCTCCGAGGGGCAAAAAACCGGATACAAACAATTAGTCCGCGAACTCAGCCTGGGCGGTGGACGCGACCGCCGGCTTTTGCGCGAACAACTGGCGCGGCTCACCGTGCGCGGCCTGCTGGTGCAGCCCGATCGCGAGCACTGGAACCTGCCCCGCGCAGCGCAGGAGGCCCCCACAGGCTCGCCGCGGGGCTCGCGCGAGGGTGATCTGCTTGCCGGCCGCCTCGACCTGCACCGCGACGGCTACGGCTTCGTGCGCCCCGACACGCGCCAGCCCGAAACGCAGGACATCTTCATTCCGCCCGACGAGATTGCCGGCGCCATGCAGGGCGATCAGGTTCTGGTCTCACTCGATCCGCCAAAATTCGACGGCCGCCGCCAGGGCCGCATTTTGCGCGTGCTCGATCGCCGCAACCAAACCGTCGTCGGCATTTTTCACTCGGCCGTGCCCCTCGGCCGGCCCACTTTTGCTGGATGGCGTTCCTCGCGCCCAGATCGCGAGCGCGGCAACGTCGTCGTCCCCTTCGACGAGCGGATCACGCAGACGATTCAGATTCCCTTGGGTCAGGAACGGCCCGCCGAAGACGCATCGAAGTCGCCGCATCGCGTGTTGGGCGCCGGAACCAAGGCCAGTCCAAAAGCTAAAAGCCCGGAGGGCTTGGAGAACTTGGAAGGCATGGTCGTTGATGTCGAAATCACCTCCTGGCCCACGCCCACGCATCCACCCGTGGGCCGCGTGATTGAAATTCTCGGCTCGCCCGACGACTTCGGCGTCGATGTCGAGATGATGATCCGCAAGCACCGTTTGCCGCGAATCTTTCCTGAAAATGTTTTGGCCGAGGCGCGCAGTGTCGCTCATCTTGACGCAACCGAGGCCGCGCGCCGCCGCGACTTTCGTGATCTGCCCATCGTTACTATCGACGGCGAAACGGCGAAAGATTTTGACGATGCCGTTTTTGTTCGCGAACGCCCCGATGGCGGCTACGAGCTGCAAGTCCACATCGCCGATGTTTCCGAATACGTTCGTCCCGGCTCGCTGCTCGACGGCGAGGCCCGTCTGCGCGGCACCAGCGTCTACTTTCCCGACCGCGCTATTCCCATGCTGCCCCAGGAGCTTTCGACAGACATTTGCAGCCTGCGCCCCAACGAAGACCGGCTGGTGCTGAGCTGCCTTATGCAGCTTGACGCCGAAGGCAGCATCGAGAGCTACGAAATCGTCGAAGGGCTCATCCGCTCGGCCGCGCGCATGACCTATACCGAGGTCACCGCCATTCTCGACGGCGATGAGGAAGCGCGCGCGCGGTATTCCGCTCTCACTCCCGAATTTGAGCGAATGAAAAAGCTGGCCCTGCTGATGAATCGCCGTCGCGAGCTGCGCGGCTCCATCGACTTCGACTTGCCCGAGCCGGTGATCGAGTTTGACGCCGAAGGCCGCATGAGCGGCGTTACCCGCGCCGAGCGCACGTGGGCCAACCGCCTCATCGAGGAGTTTATGCTGGCCGCCAACGAGTGCGTCGCCTCGTGGATCGAGGATCTCGCCGTGCCCTCGCTCTACCGCATTCACGAGCGCCCGGAAGCGCGCCGCGTCGTCGAGTTCGAAGAACTGGCCGTCGGCTTCGGCTATTCGCTTGGTCTCGGTCCGCTGCCGGTCAAGCGCGTCGTCACTCGTGGCGATCGACGGTCGGCACAGCATACCGGCCGCAAGCCCAGAGTGCATGAAATTCCCGAAGAAATCGCCGTCACGCCGCGCATGTACCAAAAGCTCGCCGCGCGCATCGAGGGCAAGCCCGAGGAGAGGATTCTAAGCTACCTGATGCTGCGCTCGCTTCGCCAGGCGCGCTATTCAGAGACCAACGAGGGCCACTTCGCCCTGGCCGCGCCCACCTACACGCACTTCACCTCACCCATTCGCCGCTACCCTGACCTGATCGTTCACCGCATCGCCAAGTCGCTGCTTCGCGCCGGAGTTTCCGGCCGCGGAGAAGTCGCCTCGGGCCGCTTCGACTCGCCCTGGTCCAATTCCAACGAAGCCCATCGCGGCCTTGAACCGGCGCGGGCGCCCCATCTTCGCGGCTCCGAAGAACGAGCTAAGGTGGGTACGGATTCCGCACTCACCCCGCCCATTGCCGTCGACGAACTTTCCTTGATCGCCGCAGAATCGAGCACCGCCGAGCGTCGCGCCGCCGAGGCCGAGCGCGAGCTGGTCGAGTGGAAAAAGGTTCGCTTCATGCAAGACAAAGTTGGCGACGAGTTCGAGGCGTTGGTGCTGAACCCCGCCAAATACGGGCTCTTTGTTGAGCTCACAGATCTTTTCGTCGAAGGCCTGGTCCCTATCGATTCGCTGCGCGGCGACCGCTACATTTGGCGCGAGAACGCGCACGAAATCGTTGGCGAGCGCTCCGGCAACCATTTCCGCGCCGGCGACCGCGTCCAGGTGATTCTCGACCGCGTTCTGGCTCAGGAGCGCAAACTGCAATTCTCGATTGTGGAAGAAGGAATTTCGTTGACTGGAAAGAAGACACCCAAATTCCATCCGAAAGCGAAGAAAAAGCGGGGAACCTCCGCGCCGAGTCGTTCTTTCAAAGCCAGAAACAAGATGGGCAAAAAGAACCGGCGGCGATAAACAGAAACGGCCTCCAGATGGAGGCCGTTTGCGCATGCGGCGGGGAGGGCTGCTAGGGGGAAGCCGCTATCTGTTGGCCTGTTTTTCGGCCATACCGCCAATGATCGGCAGCTTGATGCGCTTGCCGCCAAAGGCGCTGACGAACACAAAGATCCAGACCAGGAAGATGGCCAGAGCGACCAATTGCAAAACCGTCAAGGTCAGGAAGACGACGGAAGGAACAATATTTTGCACCAAGCCGATCAGAATGTCGATCACCGCCCAGGCAACGAAAAAGAAGATTGACTGCCAGGCGTGGAAACGCACATAGGAGCTTTTCTTGAAGGGCTCGATAATCAGGAAAACGATGGCCGGAATAAGCGTGATGTAGGCAATGCCGGCAGCGGCATTGTCAGAAAGGCCGGACGGATTCGAGTCGGACATAATAGCCCCCTTGAGCCAAGCATCTCGAACGGAGATTGATCGCGCCGAAAAGCCTATAAATGCTCCACCAGAATTGTTATTGAATTCAAGAGGGCCGAGCTGGCCTATATTGCTCAATTCACCGTAATTATTTTTGTAGGCTCTTCCCATGCCAGCCACCGCGGGCCGCCAGCCAGCCTATCCAATACAATGAAACCAGGAGCAATCACGATGGCGCACAATGTTTTTTGCGTACGTTACAAAAAAGAGATGGAGGGGCTCGACGAGCCGCCCTTCGACTCCGAGTTTGGCCAGAAGATTTTCCAGAACGTCTCCAAGCTGGCTTGGGAAGAATGGATCGACCGCCAGCGGATGCTCTTGAACGAGTACCGTTTGCAGCCCTGGACGCCGCAGGCGCAGCAGTTTCTCGTTACGCAGATGGAGAGTTTTTTCTTCAGCGATAGCTCCGGCCTGCCCACGGAGTTCGTGCCTCCGGCCGAGTAGTTTCCGCCGTTTTTTGGCCGCCGCGACCTTTCCGTTTATGGTTGGTGGAAGCCGCGGCGCGGGACGAGCGTTTGCGCCCGCTCCGGTGTAAACTAAACAAGACCCCAGAAGCCGGTCCGCCAAGGATCGGTGCCATCATGTCGGGACGTGGCTCAGCCTGGTAGAGCACTCGCTTGGGGTGCGAGGGGTCGGCAGTTCGAATCTGCCCGTCCCGACCATTTTTCAGCATTTACATTTCTTGCTTTCCTTGTTCTGGCGCTGTTGTCTGCCGGCAATGAGCATCCCAACCGGCGCTGAAGCGCAAGCGAAAGCGCCTGAGTATGGCCTGCGAGGGGAGCGAGGCGAAGCCGAACTGTTTGGCAGTTCGAATCTGCCCGTCCCGACCATTAAAATCAAACACTTACAAATTTTAACTTTGGCCTTCCCGCAGAATTGTGGGGCGATTTGCGGTAGCTACTGCGCGATTATGCCGGCGTCAAGGCGGATGAGGCGCTGACAAATACTGCTTTATGGCTTGAATAAAGAGACGATTCAGGCGCTCTGGAGTTGCTTGTAGAGAAATGCGGTTGGCGTGCCCCACATATTCCAGGCGCGGTCGTCGTAATAAATGCTGAATTCGATGCCGGAGATGTCGTAGTCGAATAAGGGAACGCGGTCGAAGGTGTAGTCGCCGCGCAGGGAATACTCGTCGCCGCCGCAGTCGATCATCAGGGTTTCGCTGGCCGACAGGCGCTCGGGGTGCGTGAGCAAAATGCAGGCGATGGCGAAGGCGCCCAAGGCGAATTCGTTGATGGTCAGAATGGCGCGCGTACGGCGGGCCGAGCTGCCGCGATACAACATGCCGGCTTGCGCGGCGACAACCAGAATGTCGTTGTTCGATTGCTGGTCGGCTATTGTTTTTTCGGCCAGACGCGCGCGCTCGGTTTGGCGGAGATAGGCTTCTCCCAGGCGTTCGGCAATGCGATTGGAGAACTTGCGCCGGGCGGCCAGCGCGGCGATAGCTTTCTCAACAGCCTCGCCGTAGGTGGGCGCCAGCGCCTGCCAGCGCGGAATGGCGAACCAACCTTCGGGCTCGTCGGGCAAGGGGATGCGGCCGAGTTTTTCCTGGCAATTGCCGAGAGAGGGAAAGATTTTTCTTAGTGCGCTAACCTGCGCTTCGACCGGTTGTACGCGATAGTTGGGTGGGTAAGTGCACTTGGAACTGGTCTCTTCGTCTTTGTATTTCTCGCTTTTGGTATGGCGAAGAACGACTTCGGTAACCGCTTTGGATACCTCGAGCCTGAGCATGGCGCCGACCTCAAGAACGGCCTGCACGCTTTGCCGGTCGATCTGCGTAATGATTTCTTTGAAGCCGTGGCTGAGGGCATCTTCTAGAGACAGCATCAGCAGCGAGTTCTGCTGCTCGGTGGTGTTTCCGGAAAGAGGCAATGGAACGAGCTTTTTGGAATCCGCCATAATTCAGCTCTTAGTGTGGGGTTTCGTTGCGGCGGCCCTTGCAACATCATGCGGGCAGATTCCGGGCAGCCACGGCCGCGAACTGTTTTGCGCCTGCGCGCAAAAGTCCTCAATCTTTTTATCGGAGAAATAGCAGGTTTCGCTAGAGGCTATGACCGGATGATTTCGATGCTCGATAGGATGTTGCTGGGATCGTGACCAGATGATTTCGATCCTTAGCGTTGAGGTTCCCAGGTCTCAAAATCGAGACCTGGGGCACCCTCGACGGCAGAAGTTTAAGCGGTCACGGAGCTAGTCCTGTTTGTAGAGAAACGCGGTCGGCGTGCCCCACGTATCCCAGGCCCGGTTGTCGTAATAGATGCTGAACTCGATGCCGGAGATGTCGTAGTCGAAGAGCGGGACGCGATCGAAAACGCCATCTTTGTTCTGCGAATATTCGTCGCCGCCACAGTCGATCATCAAGGTTTCGCCGGCCGACAGCCGCTCGGGATGGGTAAGCAACAGGCAGGCGACGGCGAAGGCGCCAAGCGGATATTCATTGTTGGCCAGAATCACGCGCGTGCGGCGGGCGGAGTTTCCTCGGTGCAGCAAGCCGGCTTGCAAGGCGACGACCAGAATGTCGTTACCGGATTGTTGCTCGGCCAAAATGGCTTCGGCCTGTTGCGTGCGTTCGAACTGGCGAAGATAAGCTTGTTTTGTTCGCCCGGCAATGCGATTGGAGAACCTGCGCTTTTCAGCCAGAGCATTGACCGCCATTTCGACCGCCTCGCCATAGGTGGGCGCCAAGGCTTGCCAGCGGGGAATGGCGAACCAGTCTTCGGCCTTGTCTGGCAAAGGGCGATGAGCGAGACTTTCTTTGCATTTGCCGAGAGAAGGAAAGGCTTTTTTGAGCTCGGCCACCTGCGCTTCGATCGTCCGCACGCGATAAGCCTGTGGGTAGGCGTGTTTAGAGCTGATCTCTTCGCTTTTGAACTTTTCGCTCTTTGTATGACGTCGAACGGTTTCGACGACCGCTTCGGATATCTCGATCTGAAGCGCCGCGTCGGCTTCGAGTACGGCCCGCATACTTTGCTGATCCAGATGTTCAACGGCTTTGTTGACGCCTTGTTCAAGTGCCGCATTAAGACGTTGCTTCAAAAACGAATTCTGTTTTTCTGTGGTTTTTGGGGAAAGGGAGAGAGGCACAAGCTTCTTTGCATCGATCATTATTCAACTCTTGGTGCAATTGCACGCTCAGGCGATTATGCTGCGTCGTGCGTAGGAATTACCTAGCGCAGTGGCAGCGGGATTATTGGTGTATCTAGAGGACAGAGAGACAAGTATCTTTATCGGCGAAATTTAAGAACCCGCTAATCTGTATCGAATCGAGTCAATCATTGGCTGAAGCGGTTCCTGGGTTCCAATATGCGGAACCCAGGAGCTCTGGTTTTTGCGTGGTTAAGCAGTGGCGCTTACGGCGGTTTCCGCGTTGGGGCGCAGCGGCTGCGGTTGCGGTTTGGCGGCCAGCAGCGGCAGCGCCACGGCCAGCACGTCTTCGATCTGCTTAGCGTAGTGGATAGTCACGCCTTCGGTCATTTCGGGCGTCATATCTTCCTCGACATTCTGACGATTTTCGGCCGGCAGAATGATGGTGTCGACGCCGGCGCGGCGGGCGGCGAGGAACTTCTCTTTAATGCCGCCGACCGGCAGCACATTGCCGCTCAAAGTAATTTCGCCGGTCATGGCCGTTAGTGGACGGATAGGCGTGTCGGTCAGCAGCGAGACCAGAACGGTGGCCATGGTGACGCCGGCCGAGGGACCGTCTTTGGGAATGGCGCCGGCCGGAACGTGAATGTGCAGATCCAGATCCTTGGTGAAGTCCTCTTCCAGCCCAAGGCGCGTGGCGTTGGAGCGGACCCAGCTTAGAGCGGCCTGCATCGACTCCTGCATCACGTCGCCAATCTGGCCGGTGACGGTGAAGTTGCCTTT
The DNA here is from genome assembly GCA_003156495.1 of Acidobacteriaceae bacterium. GTDB lineage: Bacteria > Acidobacteriota > Terriglobia > Terriglobales > Acidobacteriaceae > Telmatobacter. Next base: position 23,577 of record PMHC01000061.1, on the reverse strand, counting down.
GCCCTTCATCTTGTTGGCTTCGATAAAGAGAATGTCGCCACCGGCCGGAGTCCAGGCCAAGCCTACTGCCACGCCGGGACGCTTGACGCGCTCGGCGATTTCGGTGTCGACGCGGACCAGAATGCCACCTAGAAATTCCTTGATGATTTCGCGCGAGACGACGAGCTTTTCCGTTTTTCCTTCGACGACGCGGCGCGCCTGCTTGCGGCAAACGGTGCCGATGGTCTGCTCGAGTTTGCGCACGCCGGCTTCGCGCGTGTAGTGGCGGATGATGTGCCGCACCACATCCGCGGGAAACTCGATCTGCTCGGGCGTGATTCCGTTCTCTTTGATCTGGCGCGGAATCAGGTAGCGGTTGGCGATGTGCAGCTTTTCCTCTTCGCTGTAGCCCTCGAGCGGAATGATCTCCATGCGGTCTTGCAAGGGCGGCGGCACCGTATCGAGCATGTTCGCCGTGCAGATGAAGAGAACCTTCGACAGATCGAAGGGCACATCGAGATAGTTGTCGCGGAAGGTGTTGTTTTGCTCCGGGTCGAGAGTCTCAAGCAGCGCCGAGGAGGGATCGCCGCGGAAGTCGCGGCCGAGCTTGTCAACCTCGTCAAGCATGATGACTGGATCGTTGGTTTCGGCGCGACGAATCGACTGGATGATCTGGCCGGGCAGCGCGCCGATATAGGTGCGGCGATGGCCGCGGATTTCGGCCTCGTCGTGCATGCCGCCGAGCGAAATGCGCTGGAACTTGCGCCCCAGGGCGCGCGCGATCGAGCGGCCGAGCGAGGTTTTGCCCACGCCTGGAGGTCCGACAAAGCAGAGAATCGGACCCTTCATGTCGGGCTTGAGCTCGAGCACGCTCAGGTAATCAAGCACACGCTCCTTGACCTTGGTCAGCTCGTAGTGGTCCTCGTCGAGAATCTCTTTGGCTTTGGCGATGTCGATTTTGATGCCGGAGCTTTTAGCCCAGGGCAGAATGGCCAGCCACTCGATGTAGTTGCGGGTGAGCGAGTAGTCGGCGGCCATCGGCGACATGCGCTGCAGGCGCGATAGCTCCTTGATCGCTTCTTTTTTTACATCGTCGGGCATGCCGGCGGCTTCGATCTTCTGGCGCAACTCGTCGATGTCGCGCTGGCCCTCGTCTTGCTCGCCGAGTTCCTTCTGAATGGCTTTGAGCTGCTCGCGTAGATAGTAGTCGCGCTGCGACTGCTGCACCTGATCCTGTACTTCGTTTTGAATTTTGGCGCGCAGTTGCTGGACTTCGATTTCTTTGGCCAGCAGTTGATTCAACTGCTCGAGACGATCGGCCACGACCGGCGCTTCAAGCAGCCGCTGCTTGTCGTCGGTGGTTAGGAACGGCAACGAGGAGGCGACAAAATCGACCAGGCGGGCCGGCTCATCGATATTGGTGGCGATGGTGCGCAACTCGTCGGAAAGAGTTGGCGACTCGGCGACGATCTGCTGGAATTGGCTGACAACGTTGCGGACCAGCGCTTCGAAATTCGGCGAGGAGACGGGCATGGAGTCGTCGAGAATCTCGACCTCGGCGATCATGTAGGGCTCCGACTGCACGAAGCGTACCAGGCGCACGCGCTCGGTGCCTTCGGTGAAGACAAAGCGGCTCTGGTTGGGCATGCGCACAACTTTGTGCACCGTGGCCATGGTGCCGACCGGATGCAGGTCGGTCGGGGTGGGGGTGTCGAGGCGCGGATCGAGCTGCGCGGCGACGATGATTGTCCGCTCATCGCCGAGCGACTCGATTAACTGAATCGAACTCTCGCGGCCAACGGTAAGCGGTAGCACGGCGTGAGGGAAGAGAACGGTATCGCGAACAGGCAGAACAGGGACAAGGCGGAGGCTAGTGGCGCTCACGGGAGATTGATCGTGCGATGGAGATGGTGGCTGCTTCGACATTGAGTGTCCTCGTATCAGTTTTTCTTCTTTTAGATAACTCATAAACGGAAAAAGTTTCAAATCTGGCACTTTTTTGCGCCTCTATTCTTTGTGCCGGGCGCATTTGGTTACGCGCTGGCCTGCATCCGGGTTCCCTACTTGTCAGGTAACCGATTACGCGTCAACAAGATATGCTTCGCAAGGGGGCAGATACGCTTCGCGGGGGCGCAGATGAACTTCAATCGCAATCCACCTCAATAGGCAGCGGCGCAACAGAGCGCGAAAAAAACTTCATTTTGAGTGTGTATCGCGCATTTTCACAATAGGTGTATCGGAGTATTGATTGACTTGGCACCCCCCCCACCCTAGCCGCAAAAAGCAAGAACGCAGCTAGAATGTGGCACCCATATTTCCGCTACACCAGCATTTCCACTAAACCAGCGATGAAAATGCTCTAGCGCCAGGACGCGACCTCAATCGTGCCGTAACTGCAATAAAATCAGCGCGCTGTTTAATCTCCAAGGGATCTTTTTTCTCCCTTCAGCCAAAATTTGGCGTTTTTCCGCGGCCTCTCAATGTCGAGGCGGCGCTTTACCATTCGAGGGGTGTATCGGCGGAATCGGAAGGAGTGTGAGCGGGAAGCTGAGGAAAACGATGGATTTTGCTGCGGGATGCGGAGGTCGGGAAGGCGCAGGGCTGCAGAAGGGCAAATTATAGATTTTTCTAAGGATGAAGGAGTTTATCGGGAGTGGATTTCTTGCTCCTCCTCTCGCTTGATGGCCGATTCGATCTGCTCCCAGAGCTCGTCGGGAGGCTCCACGCTGGGGAAGAGCTTGCGGGCAGCCTCGGCGATGGTTTCAAGGTCGGAGAGCAGGGCGCGGCAGAGCGGGCAGTGCTGCAGATGCGGGTGGGTGGAAGGGTCTCCACCCGCGCCGATCAGTTCGGGCAGTTGGGCCTGGAATTCGGCGCAACTAAGTTGTTTAGGATCGCCGGTCATGATCGCCCCTCCTGGCGCTTGTCGGTGCGCAGGGCATCGCGCAGCTTGAGGCGGGCCTTGTGCAACTGGGATTTGCTGTTGCCTATCGTGCAATCGAGTATTGAGGCAATTTCATTATGCTCAAAACCTTCGACATCGTGAAGGATAAAGATCAGCCGGTAGCCGGGCGGCAGTTCGGAAATGGCACGCTGCAGGGCGAGGCGGTCGATGGCGCCGGCCAGGGCCGGGTCGGCGGCGCCAAAGCTGCGGCCGGGGCTGTCGTCCGCGGTGGGGGCCATCACTTCGTCGAGGGAGACCAGCGAAAGAGTCTTTTTGCGCAGACGCATCAGAACCACATTGATGGCTAGCCGGTGCAGCCAGGTGGAAAAAGCCGAGTCGCCGCGGAAAGAAGTGATTTTGCGATGGAGATGGAGGAAGACCTCCTGTGTCAAATCTTCAGCCTCGGCCACTCTGCCAACCATGCGCAGGCAGAGGGAATAGATGCGCCGCTTGTGCAGGGCGTAAAGTTGGGCAAAGGCGTAATGGTCGCCGGCCTGCGCGGAAATCACGAGATCGCTGTCGGCCGAGATGGGGCGAGCGACCGCTGGCCGGGAGGCTGAAAACGCAGCGGGCGGGTCAGCGCTGTCGGCGGATTCGCAGCGGCGAGCTTCAGGAGAGGATGAATCGTTCATGCGCTTCTTTCGCGATCGCTTATAAAATCCGCGGCAGCACCTTGCCAAAACCAAACGGCGGCAGCCCATGCCGGGCCGAAGGAGGCAAAGTACGGCCGAATTTACAGGTTTGGCCGCGGCAACCTTCCTCGTTAGTATAAGGGGAGCGGTTTGGGCCTACCGGAGAGGATCAGATAACCACGAACCCTGGCGGCCTGTCAGCGATTTGGAGTGCGTTTTTCTGCCTTGAAGACGGAAGGAAATCCGAGGCGTTTTTTCCTGAGATATGATTCTGCGGATCAAACCGATGGCACGATATTGGACGAACCGGAATCCTCGGCGACGAGGCTGGGCCGCGGCGTTTAACGCCGCTTATGTTTTGCTGGCCATGCTGTTGGCTTGCGCGGCCGCGCGGGCGCAAACCGATGCCGGCGCGCCGGGACCAACGCCGGAGGCCGCGCTTGCTTCTTTAGAAGGGTTGCCGGTAAAAAGCATTTCATTCGAGGGTCTCTCATCGCAGCGACTGGGCGCGCTGGCCGGCCATCTGGCCCAGACCGTGGGCGCGCCGCTGCTGGCCGAGGACGTGAGCAAGAGCTTGCGCCAGCTTTATGCGACCGGACTTTATGACACGATTGAGGCCGGCGGCGCGCGCCAGGGCGAAGGCGTGGCGCTGGTTTTCCGCGGAACGCCGCGGAGTTTTATTGGCGCGGTGAGCGTGACCGGCGCGACCGGCGCAACCATGAATATGCAGTTGGAGCGGGCCGGCCAATTGGAAGTCGGCACGCGGCTGACCAAGGCCAAAATTGACCGGGCCGTGGAACAGATGCGCGATACGCTTAAAAGCAATGGTTACTACGAGCCGGCGATTACGCCGCAGACGCTGCCGGCGCCAAGCCAGCAGCTTGTTGACATCGTTTTTCGGGTCGCCTCGGGTCGGCGCGCGCACGTGGGGCGAATCGAGATGACGGGTGAGCCGGAAATGTCGCTGGAGAGCTTTTGCCGTTACGCGCATTTGCGCAGCGGCCAGCATGTGGACCGCGACACGGGCAATCGCGCGCTAGACGGCGTGCTGAAGGCCTACCAGAAGCAGGGCCGGCTGGAGGCCGAGGTCAAGCTGGAATCGGCGACTTATGATGCGTCGGCCGCGGCGGTCAACTACCACTTCACGGCTCATCGCGGGCCGGTGGTGAAAGTCGAAGTGGAAGGAGTCAGCCTCGGCGAGGAGCGCATCAAGCGGCTGATTCCGATCTTCGAGGAGGGCAGCGTCGACGAGGATCTGCTGAATGAAGGCAATCGCCGCCTGCGCGACTACTACCAGCGGCTGGGCTACTTCGACGCCAAGGCCGACCACAAGCAGCAAGCCTCCGGCGACCAACTGGTGACGATTGTCTATACGGTGCAGTTGGGCGAGCGCCGGCGCGTGGAAAAGGTCGTGGTGGATGGCAACCGGTATTTTTCGGCGGCGCCGCTGATGGATCTGCTGAGCGTACACGCCTCCGACATGCTGGATCGCCAGGGAATTTACAGCCAGTCGCTGGTGTCGGCCGATGAGAACGCGCTGGAGGCGCTCTACCGCGACAACGGTTTCGCGCAGGTGAAGGTGACGTCGGAAAGCCGCGTGGCCGCGCAAGATTCGCACGGAAAGCGTACCGCGCCGCTGACGGTTTTCTACCATATCGCCGAAGGCGAACAGCAGCGCGTGGGCACGGTGGAAATCGATGGCAACCAGCATATTCCCGCCATCCGGTTGCAGGCGCTGATGAACACCACGCCGGGCCAGGCGCTCTCGCCGCGCGATCTGGCCGGAGACCACGATGCGCTGATCGGCCAATACTATAGCCAGGGCTTCAATCAGGCGACGGTGACGGTGACGCAGAAGCCGGAAAACGGCGGCAAGGTGGATGTGCTCTTTCACGTTGACGAAGGCAAGCAGTTTTTTGTGCACAATGTGTTGCTGACGGGGCTGCGGACGACGCGCCCAAAAACCGTAGCCAAGGCGATCACCATTCATGCCGGCAATCCGCTGGACCAGGACGCTTTGGTCGATACGCAACGGAATCTTTACTCCTTCGCGCTGTTTAACGAGGTCAACGCCGCCGTGGTCAATCCCACCGGCGGCGAGACGGATAAGACAATTTTGTTGCAGGCGGTAGAGGCGCGGCGCTGGCTGCTGACCTACGGCGGCGGCTTCGAAGTGCAGACCGGACAGCCGCAGAACAACTGCGCCGGCGCGCTGGTGGCCGGGGTCAAATGCGATCCCAACGGCAAAACCGGAGTGAGCTTGCGCGTGCTGGCAGACGTTACGCGCAACAGCATCTTCGGACGCGATCAATCCTTTTCTGTCCGCGGCACCTACGGCCTGCTTGAACAGAGCCTCGGCTTGCAGTACCAGATTCCGCACTTGGAATACAACCAGAACCTGAGCTTTACCCTCTCCGGAGGCTACGCCAACAGCCTGGACGTTTCGACTTACGTGGCTTCGCGCCTGCAAGGGGCGCTGCGCTGGGCGGAGAATTTCAACCATCCGGAAGCCTGGATCTCACGCGCCAACACGTTTATCTACGAGATCAATTATCGAAGAGTTAAAGTGGCGGCCAGCAGCCTGCAGGTTTATCCGGGTGAAATTTCCGAGCTATCGACGGCGCGGCGCGTGGGCGGTCCGGCCTTTACCTGGATTCGCGACACGCGCGACGTACCGATGGACGCGCACCGGGGCACCTACACCAGCTTTCAGGAGTTTTTCTCGGCCAAGATCTTCGGCGCGCAGGCCGAGTTCAACCGCATCGATACCTCGAACTCGAGTTACTACAGCTTTAACAAAAATCGTTTTGTGCTGGCGCGCAATACGCGCTACGGGCAAATTCGCGCCTTCGGCGCTGGCTCGAGCGGCATGATTCCGCTGCCCGAGCGGCTTTATGCCGGCGGCGCGGTTTCGCTGCGCGGTTTTGCGCAGAACGCCGCCGGACCGCGCGATCCCGAAACCGGCTACGAGATCGGCGGCGCCGGCACGCTGACCAACAGCACCGAGCTGCGCCTGCCTCCGCCCACGCTGCCCTGGATGGGCAATACGATGAGCTTCGTGCTCTTTCACGACATGGGCAACGTTTTTACCAACGCCGGCGACGCCTGGGCCAGCGCGCTGCGCGTACGCCAGCCCAAAAGCAGCGCCTGCAAAGATCCACAGCTCAATATTCCCGCCGACAAAAATCCCGATTCCGCACCGCCTGGGCCAAGCGCGTCGACCGGACCGCAGGGCATGTGCAGCTTTAACGATTTTTCGCATGCTTTAGGGCTGGGCATGCGCTATCACACGCCGGTCGGGCCCATCCGCTTCGACTTCAGCTACAACCTCAATCCGCCGGTCTATCCGGTAAACATCAACTATTCGGTAAGCCCGAATTTTCTCTCCAATCCATATGTGGGCCAGGCGCAGCACTTCAACTTCTTCTTCAGCTTGGGGCAGGCCTTCTGATGCGCGAGCGAAAGCCAATCTGGAATTGCAGGCTGCGGGCGCTGGAGGTTTGCCTGGCGGTCGCGGCAGTTTTGCCCTGCGCCGCGCAGGAAAAAATTCAGCCGGTCAGCAACTTCGTCGTGCTCGATCGCGCGGTGGCGGTCGTGAACCGGCACGTAATTTTATCCAGCGACATAGACGACGAGATCCAGCTTTCGTTTCTGGAGCCCAACCGCAGGCGGCAGGACGAACCGAACCGCTCGCGGGTGCTGGAGCGGCTGATCAGCCGTAATTTGATCGAGCAGCAGATTCGCCGCGAAGACATGCAGGCCGTGATGCCCACCGAAGAAGAAGTGAGCGCGCGGCTGGACGAGATTCGCAAAACCCTGCCGGATTGCGGGCGTCAGGACTGCGCCTCCGCCGCAGGTTGGAAGTCTTTTTTAGCTGCGCACGGGATTACGCCGGAGCGCGTGGAAGCCTATCTGCGCTACCGGCTGGAGATTCTTCGTTTCATCGAGATGCGCTTCCGGCAGGGAATTCAGATTACGCCGCAGCAGATTGAAAGCTACTATCGCGAAACGCTGTTGCCGCAGTACGCGGCAGGCGAGACGGCGCCTCCGCTCAAGCAGGTCTCCAGCCGCATTCAAGAGATTTTGCTGCAACAGCAGGTGAATGCGCTCTTCGACGATTGGCTCAAGAATCTGCGCCAGCAAGGCGACGTCGAGGTGCTCGATCCCGCGCTCGCGCCCGACGACGAAGGCGCGCCGACCGCGCATAGCCCGGGAAAAGGAGGTCTATGAGCGAAGACGAAAAGCCTCCGATTCCAGCCGAGCCGGCGCTTGCCGCGTCCGCGCCGCCGCTTGCCGCGCCACAGCCGCGCAGCCGCCTGCGCCGCTTCTTCTTGCGCCATCTGCCTCTTGCGGCCGCGACTGTTGCCGCGCTGCTGGCCGTTGCCGCCGTGGGTTTTTATTTTGTCGCCAGCTCGTCCGTCGTTGAAAATCTGGTGCGCAAGCGTCTGATCGTCGAGATTGAAACGCTCACCGGCGGTCGCGTGGAGATTGCCGCCTTCCATTGGCATTTGCTTCGCCTTGAGGCCGAGGCCGACGGGCTGGTGATTCACGGCCTGGAAGACGCCAACGACGCGCCCTACGCGCGCATTGCGCATCTGCGCGTGCAAATCAGCGTGCTCAATTTGCTGAGCCCGCAAATTCTGCTGCACAGTTTGGAGATCGACCAACCGCGGCTGCACTTCATCGTGTATCCCAATGGCTCGACCAATCAGCCGCAGCCGCGCAAACCGCGAAAGGCAAACAAATCCGCGATCGATACGCTCTTCAAGCTGCGTGCCGGCCGCGTCGCGGTCGAACAGGGGCTGATCGATTTTGAAAGCCGCGCCACCGGCTTCGACAATCAGGACCGTTACGCGCCGCTCGATTTCTCCGTCAGCCATCTTGCGTTGGCGGTGGGCTACGCGCCCGCCACGCCCACTTCGGCCGAGTTGTACAGAATCCAACTGGGCGCTACGGATCTCGATCTTTCCCGCCGCCTGCCCAAGAAAAATTATCATCCGGTGCACGGCAAAATCGAAGCCACGCTCGATCTGGAGCGTACGCGGCTGTGGCTGCGCAATGCGCGGCTCACGGCGCACAATTGGGGAAGCAAAGACCGCGTGCTTGAAGTCAACGGCGTGCTCGACGACTTTCGCCATCCGCGCTGGCAGGCCAAAATCGCCGGCGATCTGGACCTGAGCCTGATCGATCCGATTACCGGATACCCGGATGTGCCCGAGGGTATCGCGCACGTGAATCTGATCGGCGGCGGCCAGGGCGGCGCATTCCATCTCGACGGCAGCGTGCACGCCGAAAATGCCTCTTACACCGGCAAGGACGTAACCGCGCGGGGCATCAATCTTGACGCCTGGGCCCATGCCGACCAGCGCCGTCTGCTGATTACGCAGGTTCTGGTGCGGCTGCGCCAGGGCGGCGAAATCGCCGGCTTTGTCGATCTGTCGCCCTGGTACACGGGCTCGTCGCCGGCCGTTCCCAGTTCGTCGGTCAGCCGCGACACCACCGTGCGCGACGTGGTCCCCGACATTCCCATGAACGGCAAGGTGCGGGCCGATTTTCGCGGCGTGTCGGTGGATGCGGTTCTCGACATGCTCTGTACGCCGGCCTATCGCCGGCTGGGCATTGATGCGCGGCTGAACGGCAAGGCGACCGCGGAGTGGGCCAACGGAGAGAACAGCAGCATTACGATCACCACGGCGCTCGGCCTGAGCCCTTCGCGGCAAACGCCGGCCGGAGAGGCGCCGGCCAATGGCGCGATCGATGCGACCTACACGCACCGCAATGGCGGCGTGGATCTGCGAAAGCTGGAACTGCATCTGCCGGCCAGCGTGCTCGAAGCGCACGGCCAGTTGGGCGTCTATCCGATGACCAACCCGTCGGGATTGAGCCTGGATTTTCACTCGCGCAATCTAGCCGAATTCGACACCGCGCTTCGCGTGCTGGGCGTAAAGCGCATGGGCAGAATCGGCGCCGCGGCGCTGCCTCTGGTGCTTGCCGGAGAGGCCGATTTTCACGGCGCGTGGACGGACTCGCTGGCCAAGCCGCATTTGGCCGGAGACCTGAAGGCTACGAGGCTCTCGCTGGAAATGCCGACGGATGGCAATCAATCGCAGTTCGTCTATCTTGACGAGATTGACGCCGTGGGCAGCTATTCGCCGGCGCAGATCGCCATCCAGCGCGCGCAGTTGATTCGCGGCAAGGCGCGCGTGTCGCTCGTCGGAACGCTTGACGCCGCGCCACGTCCGCCGGCTTACGGCGGCAACTCCACAGTGCATGCGCGGCTGGAAATTGACAAGTTGAATGTCGCCGACGTGCAGCCGTTCATCGCCACAAAAGAAAATAAGAAGCTGCCTGTCACGGGCCTCTTTGATGCGCGCGTTCAGGTGGAAGGGATGTTGCGCGCGCCTTCGGCCTCGGGCTCGCTTGAGATGGCCGGCGGCAGCCTGTACGGCGAAGCCTTCGAACGTCTGCACGCGCAGGGCTCGCTGGCCGGCCAAACGCTCAAGGTCGGCTCGGCGAGGCTGGGCGTTGCCGGCGGCACGTTTTCGGCCTCTGGCAGCTACGACTTCAAGAGCAAGCGCTTCCAGGCCGACGCGCGCGGCGCGGGCATCGATATCGCGCGCATCGGTTCGATCCAGCGCCGCGGCTGGGACGTCAACGGCAAGCTGAATCTGGCACTCATCGCCGCAGGTACGGTCGCCGATCCGCATCTGGATGGTCACGCGGCAATCAGTTCTTTGACCGCGGGCGGGCAACGCTTCGGCGCATTAACCGCGACCGTGCACAGCGCCGCCAATCGCACGCTGAACTACAACGCGACCTCGCAGATGGAAGGCGCGGGCCTGACGCTGCGTGGCCAAACGCAGCTCGGCGGCGGCTATCCGACCCAGGCGCAGCTCGATTTTTCCCGCTTCAATGTCGGCGTGCTGCTGAAGATGGCGCACGTAAAAGCCTTCAGCGGCGATTCGTTGCTGGCCGGCACGATTACGGTGAACGGACCGCTGGCCCACGTCGAACAGTTGCGCGGCGAGGCGCGGCTCCGCGAGTTGGCGATGACGTTGGCCGGCGTTCGTCTGCAAGGCGTGGGCGGTGCGCACGCCACTCTCGCCAATGGACGAATCGTTCTCGATCCGTTGCATGTAACCGGCGATCAGACCGACATGCGCATGCAGGGCGGCCTGTCGCTGCAGGGCGCGCGGCAACTGGATTTTGCCGCCAGCGGTTCGGTCAATCTGAAATTGGCCGAAACTCTCGATCCGGATTTGACCGCCAGCGGTCTCACTACCTTTCAGGTGGAAGCGCACGGGCCCATGCAGCACCCTAATCTGCAAGGCCGTGTCGATCTTCGCAACGGCTCGCTCTCGCTTCGCGATCTTTCCAACGGCCTGAGCCAGATGCACGGCACGCTCGAGTTCAGCCAGAACCGGCTCGACGTAAAAAATCTTACGGCGGTCAGCGGCGGCGGCCAGTTGAATGTGGGCGGCTACCTGGCCTACGAGCGCGGCATCTATGCCAACCTCTCGGTAACGGGCAATAGCGTGCGCGTGCGCTATCCGCAGGGCGTCAGCTCGCTGGTCGATGCCAAGCTGCAACTGCAGGGCTCGCAGAACAATCTGCTGCTGGGCGGCGAAGTGGTGATTACGCGCTTCAGTACCAGTCCCGATTTCGATCTGGCATCGCTGGCCGCGCAGACCAGCACCGCGGGAACGGCGATTACGCCCGCCGACGCGCCCTCGAATCATGTGCGGCTGGATGTGCACATCGGCTCCTCGCCGCAGTTGAACTTCCAGAACGGCTTCGCCAAGCTGGCCGGCGGCGTCAATCTGCGCGTGCGCGGCACGCTGGCTTCGCCCACACTGCTGGGCCGTGTGTCCATCTCTGAGGGCAGCGCCATGATCGCCGGCACGCGCTACGAGCTCGAACGCGGCGACATCAACTTCACCAACCCGGTCCGCATCGAGCCGATGATCGACTTGAACGCCACGGCGCGGGTGGAAGATTACGACATCTCGCTGGGGCTGCACGGCACGCCGCAAAAAATGTCGGTGATCTACCGCAGCGATCCGCCGCTGCCCGAGGCCGACGTGGTTTCACTGCTGGCGCTGGGCCGCACCGCCAGCCAGCAGCGGCTCTACACGCAGCAGCAGGAGCACGCCGCCTCCACCTCCGCCGACGCGCTGCTGGGCGGCGCGCTTAACGCCAGCATGAGCAGCCGCGTGCAAAAACTCTTCGGNNCAACTCCACCTCGCGCATCACCGTCCAGGAGCAGTTCGGCCGCGCCGTCGTGCTGACCTACGCCACCAGCGTGAACACCACCAGCCAGCAGTTGCTGCAGGCCGAGGTGTCGATCAACCGCCATCTTTCGCTGGTGCTGGCCCGCGACGAGTCGGGCGTTTTATCGATGGTCATCAAAAATACTCGCCGCTATCGCTGAAGCATTTTCTCCAATGACGCGAAGAAAATATGGGCGTGGTGGAAGCTCTTATTGCCGCTTCATATTTTTCATGCCATTTTTTGCCGCTTCCTTTGCCCCGGATCGGGCGTCGAATGGTACACGGGGGGCTAGCGAAGACTGCGACGTCTTCCGGCCACTGTAAAGATTGCGAAAGCGAAGGAGTTCCCTATGACACGGACAATGCGTATTTTGGCTCTGGGCGTGGTGTTTGCTGGCGCGCTCCTCGTCCTTCCTCAAATCTCAATAGCCGCAGGCCAACAGCAGGATACCGCCGGCGCGCTGCGTGCCAAGCTGGGCAAAACGCAATTCAAAAACCTACAGACGAGCGTGGACGAAAAAGGCATTGCCACGCTCTCCGGCACGGTCAGCCTGTACGAGTACAAGGCGGATGCGGAAAAAGCCGCGCACAAAGTGAAGGGCGTTACCGCGGTGCGCAACCAGATTGAGGTTGAAGGCCCCAACATCAACGACAGCCAATTGCAAAATAAAATTCAGGAAAAGCTGGCCTACGACCGCGTCGGCTACGGTAATGAATTCGACGCCATCGGCGTAAAGGTGCAAAACGGCGTTGTCACGATGGCGGGCCACGCGCATGACTACCCCAGCCGCGACTCCGCGCTGGCCCTGGTGGCGACCATGCCCGGCGTCAAGGATCTGGTCGATGAAGTCGAGGTCGATCCGGTTTCGCAGATGGATTGGGGCATTCGGGTCGCCGTCGCGCGCGCCATTTACGGCTATTCGTCGCTGAACAAATACGCCATCGACCCCGCCAAGCCGATCCGCATCTCGGTGCAGAACGGCAACGTGGCGCTTTACGGCGAAGTGGATTCGCTCTCCGACAAGGAGGTGGCGTATCTCCGCGCCAACGGCGTGCCAGGCGTTTTCAGCGTCAAAAACTATCTGCAGGTAGCGGGCCAGTCCGGCGAAAAAACGCGATAGCGCATTTTCAGGAATGGCATAGGGAAACGAAGCTTCCCTCGGGGGCTAAAGCCCTCGATTTATGGGCGCTTTTGCGGCACGACTCAAGTCGTGCCCCTTCAAAGCCACTCTACATCAACGGTAAAAATGCGCGAATGCCGGTTACTTTCTCCCGGCTGGCTCCAGATTGGCTCCGGTGGTCGAAACAACGCCGGAGCCTTTCTGCTTCCCGCGTACATGCGCCAGCGCGCGCCGCGCCTTTCGCAAGAAGAAATCGGACCGGTACAATGCAGCCAATAGACTCTTCTTGTGATCGAAGGAGGCTCGATGGAGCCCGAGCTGCTCCCCCCAGCCGAAAAGATACCAACGCCAATGCAGCAAACGGCGGATGAAGTTCGTGAAATTGCGCGCGAACCGCGCGGCTTCGACTGGGTTTTGCTCGGGCCGCAAGGGCTGCGCGCCGGCTGGTCGATGCTGCTTTTCGCCGGGCTCTACTACCTCTTCCGGCTGGTCGCCGGAACGATCTTTTTCGCCGCGGGCTGGGTAAAAGAAAACAGCGGCGAATCCGTGCTCTTCATGCTGGCCGTCGAGTTGATTCCGTTGCTGGCGCTCATCGGCGCGGTGGCGCTGATGAGCCTCTTTGAAGGCCGTCGGCTGGCAAGCTACAACCTGGCGCGGCGGCATGGCTCGCGCAATTTATTTTCTGGCGCGGCGGCAGGTTTCGCTGCGCTCTCGGCGCTGGTGCTCATGCTCGTCGCCGGCGGTTGGATGCATATGGGCGCGGCCACGATTGCCGTGCCCGAGGCGCTGCGTTTCGCCGCGCTCTGGGGCTGCGTTTTTCTCGCCGTGGGTCTGGTCGAGGAGGGACTCTTCCGCTGCTACGCGCTTTCGACGCTCGCGCGCGGCATTAACTTCTGGTGGGCACTGGCCGCCGAAATCATCCTCTGCCTGCTTCTGCTTTTGGGCGGCGGAGGCAACGGCGCCTGGGGCGTTTACGCCATCGCGGCGCTGGGCGTGATCCCTTGTTTCGTCCTCTGGAAAAAATCTGCCCCACGCAGTGGTGGCTTTTGGCAGGCGGCCTGGGTCACCTCGACGGTCTTCGGCTTCTATCACACATCGAACGGCGGCGAAAATTGGGTAGGAATTTTTGCCGCCGCGGCCATCGGATTTGTCTTCTGCGTCAGCGTGCGCCTTACCGGCTCGGCATGGTGGGCCATCGGCTGCCACGCCGCATGGGATTGGGCCGAAACTTTTTTCTACGGCACGGCCGACAGCGGAATGCGGGGCAAGGGGCATTTTCTCTCCGCTGCTCCGGTCGGCAATCCGCTGTGGAGCGGCGGCGCCGACGGTCCAGAAGGCAGCCTGCTGGTTCTGGGCGCGATTTTTTTGCTGGTCTTGATCTTATTGCTTTTCTACCGGCGAAAAAGATCAGTAGCGCCGGCAACGGAACCGGTCGCAAACTGAAAACGTACCTCTCTTGCCTGTTCAATTTCAATCAAGGAGAGCGAAGAATGAAAGCAGCGTTTCCGATCGCCTTATTGTGCGGCTTTGCCTGTGCGGCGCTGGCCCAAAGCCTGCCTAAAAGCGTGCGCAAAAATCTCGACCGGCCGACGGTGATTCAGGGCTTTCTCTGCGACAAGGGCTATGCGTGGTTCTTTTCCGGCGGCCAACTTGAAAAATGTACGGTGACGCGCGAGATGTCTTTCGGCGAAATCACCATTCCGGCCGGCTCCTGGATCACCCTCGCCGAGGACGGCAAACCGAAGTTCGTGCAGATGAGCCACGACGCGCCCGTGCTCGGCCTGCGCTGCCAGGGCGGCGGCCCGCTGGGCCCAGGCGAAGGCTCTGTCGTCGCCCTCTATCCCAGCGGCAAGCTCAAGGAGTGCTTCCTGGCCGGCGACCAGACGGTGCAGGGGGTTCCGTGCAGCCATGGCGGCCTTGTCTCGACCACTCTCGGCCGCGATCCCGGCGTGTATTTTTCTGAAAACGGTAAACTGCGCCAATGCCGGCTGGCGGCGGATTTCAACGGTCAGCGCAAAGGAGAGCTCTTTCAGCAGCCGTTATAAAGCTGCGCGAAAAGCAGATAAACGCTAATGGAGCTTCTTCGGCGTTATTCTGTAGCTGACCGATGAGCAACCTCTCTCCCTTCGATCCGGTGCCGGCGGGCGCGACGGCTTGGACTGCCTTTTTACGCAAGCGGCGCTGGCTGCGGGTTTCCCTATGGACCGGCGGCCTGCTGCTGGCGCTGTTGCTGGCGGTGGTGGGCGGCGGCCTGCTCTGGCTGCGCGCGACGGCCACTGCCGCGCTGCCGCAACTAGACGGCGACGCGCATCTGGCGGGATTGTCCGCGCCGGTCACTGTGCGCCGCGACGGCCACGGCGTTCCCCACATCTCCGCCGCTTCGCAAGACGATCTCTTCGTCGCGCAAGGCTACGTCACCGCGCAAGACCGGCTCTGGCAGATGGACAGCCTGCGGCGCGGCTCCAACGGCGAGCTGGCCGAAATTCTCGGTCCGGCGCTCATCAAGCACGACAAGACGCAGCGCGTTTTGCAAATTCGCGTGGCCGCCGAGCGCATCTACGCGCGGATGCCGGCCACCGATCGCACGCGCCTCGACGACTACGCCCGCGGCGTCAATCTCTACATTGCGCAGTGCGAGCAGTCGCATCATTTTCCCGTCGAGTTCCGGCTGCTGGGCTATCGGCCCAAGCCCTGGCGCGGCGTGGACTCGATTAGCGTGGGAATGCTGCTGGTGCAGGGGCTGGACATGCACGCTCCGACCAAGCTGGCGCGTGCACACATTGCCGCCAGGCTCAACGACCCCAAACTCGAAGCCGATCTTTATCCGGTCGGTTCGTGGCGCGACCGTCCGCCGACGGGAATTCGCCTGGACCTGAGCCAGCCGCATCCCGAACCCGCGCCGGGTTTGAATGAAGACGAGGAGGACGAGAATACCGAAGTCCGCCTTGCCGCGCCGCTGGCCCGAGACGAAGCCGCCGAATCGAGCGCGCTGAAAGATCTGATGGGCCGGCCCGTCTGCCCGGATTGCGCCAACGGCTCGAACAACTGGGTGGTGGCCGGCAGCCACACGGCCAGCGGCCGGCCGCTTTTGGCTAACGACATGCACCTGGAGATTACCGCGCCGAACATCTGGTATATGGCCGACCTGAGCGCGCCGGGCTACCACGCCGCCGGCGTAACCATGCCGGGGTTGCCCTTTGTCGTGGCCGGGCACAACGAGCACGTGGCCTGGGGATTTACCGCGCTCTATGCCGACGTGCAGGACCTGTACGCGGAAAAGCTCGACAGCAAGGGCAACTATCTGGCCGCCAACGGAAGCTGGCATCCGCTGGCCGTCGATCGCGAAACCATCAATGTGCGCGGCCGCGGCAAGATCGTTGTCGATGTGCAATCCACCGCGCACGGGCCGCTGATGAATCCCGTGCTGGCCTCGGGCGATCCGCCGCTGGCCCTCAAGTGGACCCTCTACGATTCCACGCTGAATGCGCTGCCGCTTTACGAGTTGAATACCGCCGCCAACTGGAAGGACTTTTCCGCCGTGCTGGCCGCATGGTGTTGGCCCACGCAGAATCTGGTTTATGCCGACGATCAGGGGCACATCGCCTACCACGCCATCGGGCGAGTTCCGCTACGGCCGGCTGGATTGGCCGCATTGCCTATCCGCGATAGCGGCCACGAGTGGCGGGGCTACATTGCCTTCGACCAGATGCCGGGCGTATTCGATCCGCCTTCGGGCTTCGTGGCCACGGCTAATTCGCGCGTGACTATTGACAAATCCCCGTACCCGCTCTCGCTTGACTGGGTCGATCCCTACCGCACCGAGCGCATCTACAAAGCCCTCGACGGCCGCGACGGCCTTACCCCCAAAGATATGCTGACCACGCAGACCGACATTTATAGCGAAGTCGATCAGGAGATGGGCCAGCGCTTTGCTTACGCAATCGACCACACTCCTGGCCCGGAGGGCAACGGCGACGAGCGCCTGCGCCAGGCCGCCGACCTGATGCGCAACTGGGACGGACGGCTCACCGCCGATTCGGCCGCCGCTTCAGTAGTAACAAAAACCCGCGCCGCGCTTTGGCCGCTGCTTCTCGAGCCCAAGCTGGGCAGGCTCGCCAACGAGTATCAATGGAGCGAGTCGAGCTTTGCCGAAGAAGAAATCGTGATGCACGCCAAGCCGGAGTGGCTGCCCCATGGCTACAAGGATTGGGATGCGCTGCTGACCGCCGCTGTGCGCAAGGGCATGAGTGAGGGCAAAGCTCCCGCCGATCTGACGCAGTGGAGTTACGGCGGTTGGCACACCATCGACGTCGAGCATCCGCTGGCGCGCTTTCTGCCGCTGATTGGCCGTTTCGCCGGAACCGGCTCGCTGCCGCTCTCGGGCGATCGCACCACGGTAAAGCAGTCGAGCTCCGTGCACGGGCCCTCGCAGCGCTTCACCATGGACTGGAGCAACATCGACGCTTCGACGGAGAACATCGTCCTGGGCGAAAGCGGCAACCCTTTCAGCCCCTACTTCCGCGATCAGTGGAATGACTGGTATAACGGAACCACCTTCGCCTTGCCATTTACTACGGCGGCGGTGGCCGCGCAGACCCGGCACACGCTGCGCCTGCTGCCGTAAAAAAGCCACGGAGCTAATTTGCGATAGCGGAATCGAAGGGGAGATTGAAAGAGGAGGTTTTCTCATGAGCCAGATCGCAGTCGACAAAAATTTGTGTAAAAAAGACGGCGCGTGCATCAAGGTTTGCCCGGCCGGCGTGCTGGCCGCGGACACTGAAGGCTTCCCCGCCGAAATTCCCGATAGCCACTGCATCCTCTGCGGCCACTGCGTCGCGGTTTGTCCCACGGGCGCTCTGACTCACTCCGGCCTGCCCGCCGAACCCGCGCTGCCCGCGGCCAAAAATTGGCCTTCGCCCGAAGCGATGGACGGATTCTTGATGAGCCGGCGCTCGGTGCGCGAGTTCAAAGACAAGCCGGTGGCGAAAGAAGTCTTGGAATCGCTGCTCGACATTGCGCGTCGCGCGCCTACGGCCGCCAATTCGCAACTGCTGCGCTGGATCGTCGTCGAGGGCAAGCAAAAGCTGCACACCATTGCCGAAGAAATAGTCGAAGGTATGCGCGCCAGCGGCGTCAATCCGGCGTTTTTAAAACAGTGGGAGGGCGGTTACGATTTTGTGATGCGCGGCGCGTCCACCCTCGTCGTCGCCATTGCTCCGGCCGATTACACCTGGCGCAGAGAAGACTCGGCCATCGCGCTCACATATTTTGAACTCGCCGCCGAGGCGCGCGGGTTGGGCGTTTGCTGGGCCGGATATTTGACGCGCTGCGCCACGCTGTACGCGCCGTTGCGCCAACTGCTGGCCGTGCCCGAAGGCTTTGTTGTTTGCGGCGCGTTGATGCTCGGCGAGGGAACCTATCGCTACCGTCAGGTTCCGCCGCGCAAACCGCTCAGTGTGCAGTGGAATTAGAGCATTTTTACCAATGATGCAGCGTGCCGAATCGTGTTGAAGGTTGCCGCTCACTGATGTTCGCGTCAACTCGGCGATCCTGAATCCTATACGCTATGGGTAAAAATGCTCGAGGCTGTCCATTTCGATCAATATGAATTCTGCTGTGCACAACGCGATTTGTCGGTTGAAAAAAAATTGGGGCCCGGCGCTTATTCTGCTCGCGGCCGCCGTCGCCATCGCGCCGCAACTTGTTCGCGGCAACTCCTGCGGTCACGATTTCGACGTCCATCTGGTTTCGTGGTTCGATTGCGTCAACGCCTGGCACCACGGAATCCTCTACCCGCACTGGACGCCCAGCCCCAACTACGCCGCCGGCGAACCGCGCTTCGTTTTCTATCCGCCGCTGACCTGGATGCTGGGCGCGGCGTTAAGCCTCGTGCTGCCGTGGAATTTAGCGCCGATCGCGCTCACCTTTCTCATCCTGCTCGGAACCGGGTTGGCCGTGCGCGCGCTGGCGCTCGAAGCCCTCGACGACGCTCCCGCCACGCTGGCCGGTTGCGCGGCCATATTTTCCGGATTCGCGCTTTTTACCAGCTACGAGCGCGCGGCCTTCCCGGAGTTTGCCGGCGGCGTCTGGCTGCCGCTGATCGTGCTCTTCGCGCTGCGCGATCGCCAACCCTCCGCTTCATTCTTCCGCCGCGCCTTTGACGGCTCGGCCGCTCCCCTGGCGCTGGTGCTGGCCGCCGCCTGGTTTTCCAATCTTCCCCTCGGCGTGATGGCCGGCTACCTGATGGCCGCGATGGCTTTGGCAGCCGCGCTCACAAAGCGCAGCTGGGCGCCGCTCATTCGCGCCGCCGTCGCCGGCGCGTTGGGGCTGGGAGTCTCCGCCATCTACTGGCTGCCGGCCGCGCTCGAGCGCCATTGGGTCGATATTCGCCAGGCAACCGAAGACCCCGGCTACAATTTCGAAAACAACTGGCTCTTTAAGCACAACGCCAACCCGGTGCTCGCTCTGCACGACGCAATTTTGCAGCAGGTCTCCTGGATCGCTCTGTCGATGATCGTCGTCGCGCTTGTATGCCTCGTCATCGCATGGCGGCGCGGCGCGCTGCCGCCGCAAAAAAGCTCCGGCTCGCGGCGCTGGTGGATCGCGTTGGCGGCAATCCCCGTCGTGGTCTGCTTTTTAGTCTTCCCCATCTCGCGCCTGCTCTGGCATCTGTTGCCGGAGATGGCCTTTCTTCAGTATCCCTGGCGCTGGCTGGAGGCGCTCGAAGCGCCGATGGCGATCTTTTTCGCGGCCGCGGTCTGGAGCAAGGGTCGCAGGCAATCGGCAATCGTTGCCGGGCTCTGTACGGTCTTCTTTCTGGCGCAAACCGTCTACGCCGCCACGCGCTTCTTCCAGCCCTGCTACCCCGAAGATTCGGTCGTTGAAATGCTTTCGAGCTACCACAATGGCGAGGGTTTCGAAGGCATGTTCGAGTACGCGCCTCCCAATGCCGATCTGACGATCATCGCCGGCGGACTGCCCGACGCCTGTCTGGTCGCCGATCCCATGATCGCGCTGGGCAAGCCCGATCCCGACTACCCCGACGCCAACCCGGAGTGGAGCGCCGATCAGGGCACCTGTCAGGCCGCTTTTGCCTTCGATGGCGGCAGCGCGACTAATCCCGAACACTTGCGTCTTCACGCCATTCTTCCTCGCCCCGGCTACCTGATTCTGCGCCTGGAAAGCTATCCGGCCTGGCGCCTGCGCATCAACGGCCGGGCCGCCGCTTCGCTGCCCACGCGTGAGGACGGCCTCATCGCCCTGCCTGTCTCCCAAGGCCCGGCTGACATAACGGTAGACTGGATGACCACCCCCGACATTTGGGCCGGACGCTGGGCTGCCGGCCTTAGCGCGCTGCTGCTCGCCATTCTCTGTTTTCTAGAGCGGCGTCCTCGTCTAACATAGAGATGATGTCCATCGACGTAAAATCGCTGATTCACGAAGGCGCGGCGTTGACCGACCGCGCGCTGGAATCGCTGATTCCCAGCGTGGAAACCGTGCCCGCATCAATTCACGGCGCCATGCGCCACTCCGTTTTTGCCGGCGGCAAGCGGCTGCGCCCCGTGCTGGTCTATCAGGCCGGCATCACCATCGCCGGCGCGCTGCCCAAAGGAATCGAGCGGCTGGGCTCGGCGCTGGAAATGCTCCACACCTACTCGCTGATTCACGACGACCTGCCCGCGCTCGACAACGACGATTTGCGCCGCGGCAAGCCTACCTGCCACAAGGCCTTTGGCGAGGCCATCGCCATTCTGGCCGGAGACGCGCTGCAGACCCGCGCCTTCGAAGTGCTGGCCGGACTCGAGTGCCCGCCTGCCGCCACAGTACAGATCATCGGCCTGGTTGCCAACGCCGTCGGCACCGTAGACGGCATGATCGGCGGACAGGTTCTCGACATCGAAAGCGAGCACAAAAAGCCCACGCCTGAGCTGGTTGACGCCATTCATCGCGCTAAAACCGGCGCGCTGATCCGCGTCGCCGTCGTCTCAGGCGGCGTCTACGGCGGAGCCACTGCCGAGCAAACCGCGCGCCTCGATCTTTTCGGCCGCAAGGCCGGACTCGCCTTCCAGATCGCCGACGACATTCTCGACCTGACCGCCGATTCGGCCACTTTGGGCAAAACTCCCGGCAAGGATCAGGCCACCGAAAAGGCCACATGGCCCGCGGTTTACGGCATCGACCAGAGCCGTCGTGACGCCGCACGCCTGATCGACGAGGCCTTTGCCGCGCTAGAACCCTTCGGCCATCATGCCGATGGACTGAAAGAGGTCGCGCGCTTTCTGGTGGAGCGAAAGAACTAGTTCCGTGACCGCTTCATCGCGGGCGCCCCGGATCTCGATTTCGAGATTTGGGAACCACAACGCTCAGGCCTTGAAATAATCTGGCCGCCAGCGCTGGAATCGCATCAAATACCGTGAGGACGATCGCTTTCGAGCGACGTCCATCCAAGGAGCTTCCCCGCATTATGCTTCGCAAACTGTTAAAGTCCAAGATTCATCGCGCCACCGTCACCCGTTCCGATTTGAACTACGAAGGCAGCATCGCCGTCGACGCGGCGCTGCTTGAGGCCGCAGACAT
The DNA here is from genome assembly GCA_003156495.1 of Acidobacteriaceae bacterium. Lineage (GTDB taxonomy): Bacteria > Acidobacteriota > Terriglobia > Terriglobales > Acidobacteriaceae > Telmatobacter. The sequence goes on along the minus strand of PMHC01000061.1, from coordinate 2,057 downwards.
TCAGCCCTTCGAGGCCGTGCATGTTTGGAATGTGAACAACGGCAGCCGGCTTGAAACCTATGCCCTGCCCGTCGAGCGCGGCGGCGGAGAAATCTGCCTGAACGGCGCGGCGGCGCGGCTGGCGCAGGAAGGCGATCTGGTCATCATCGCCAGCTTTACCTGGCTCGATGAAAAAGAGGCCGCGGCCCATCAACCCAAACTGATTTTCGTGGACGCTAAAAACCACATCGCCGAAAAACGCGGTTAGCGCGAATCGCTATCGGCCCAGCGCTTGATGCAGCTTTTGCCCTTGGGCGGTAAGGTCGTCGACGGCGGATTGCGCGCGGCCGATCAATTGCTGTATCTCGTCCAGTTGGCCGGGCAGCGCATTCCACCAGGCGCAGACGGACTCCTGCTGATCGATCATCGCCAGAATCGTGCCGGAGATTGCCGTCACCAAACCAGCGCGGCGACGGCCGGTCGCAAGCAGCGCTCCGCTGGTGGCCAACGTGCCGGCGGCGGCTATGCGAAGCCACGGGGCGGAATGGGAGTTGCGAGAGCGCACCGCGGCGCTTGAACCGTTCGTAGCTGTTGCCAGGGGAACAACCACCATGAGCTTTTGCACTCCTATTTACAAGCCCTGCATTGCTTGGGCCTGATTGCCTATAGACTATCGCCCGTTTGCGGTAGCGCCGCGTTTTTTCTCGCTCGCACCCGTGGAAAACCGGGGCGAAATTATTTTTGTACTCGCAATGGAGCCGTCACGGAGCTAGTCGAGGTCGATTTCGCGGAAAGGTTTGGCGTCGGGCGCGTCTTTGGCCTTGCGCAGTGCCTCGGCAAAGCGCTTCTCGAGCAGGTCTGTCTTGTTTTTCTCCGCATCCACCGACTGGCGAAAGATCGATTCAGCCCGCTCATCGTGCTCGCGCATGGCCTGGGCGGCCGTTTCCAGATCCTCAAAGGTGCGTTTGTACGGCGCCGGCGTGTGCGAGACCACCAGCCCGGTCGCGCCGTCGATTTTGAGCATCGCCCCGCAGTCGGGGCAGGCGACTTCGAAGGTTTTGTCTTTGTTCTTGGCCATAACAAGAGGAATTGTAGCGGCTGACGCCGGTTTTGTCCGCATGTTCGCGCGCTTAGGCCGGCTGGCGCTCTACTTTTGCGCTGTCTGCGCCGGCTTGGATGCGGTGATCGAAGCCGGATTTACCTGCGCGTTCAAAAAGTTCGTCAGATCTTCCACGTCTTGTTTTGTCCCGACCATTGGCGGCATAAAGCGGTGGTAAGGCGAGTCGGGCTTGTACTCGTGGAGCATGGTGACGAAGCTCTCGATACCGGCGCGGTCGCGGCCGCTTAACAGCGTAACCAGCGGCCGGTAGCCCCCGAGCGTATGGCAGGAGCCGCATTCGCCGCGATAGATCGCCTCGCCGCGCGAGTAGCTTGTTTCAGCCCCGTTCCACACCCAATTGGAGTGGACCAGGTAGCCTTGCTGATCGATCTTAGCCGCCCAGGGCACGCGCACGCCGTTCGAGTACATCCATTGGCCGATGACGTAGGGTTTGCGCAGCATTTCGCGCGAGTATTCGCCGGCGGCGGTGGCAGTCAGCGCCAGCAACAAAATGGCGATTGCCTGCGCCAGATTGAACTCCAACGGATTGCGGTAGGCGAGAAAGTAGGCAACCAGAAGAACCGTTGCCGAGGCGACGATGATGAGAAAAGCGACGCGGGTGAGCATCGAAAAAATTCCCGCGTTAAAGGAATCGACGCCGAGCGAAAGCAGTGCACGCTGCGCGGCGGGAACCATCGCCAGGTACCAGCCGAACAAAAACGGCATGGCGACGAAGGAGGGAATGAGCCACTTGACGCTCCACTTGACCAGCAAGGATTTCAGCCCGGGGTTTTTGCCGCCGTCGATGCGGCTCGCGCTGATGAGCGCCCAGACGCCGGCCAGCGAGGCGCAAACACAGGAGCGTAGCAGCAGGCTGGGCCAGTAGGTCGGGTTAAAGAAGGCATTCCAGAATTTGCTGGCCTCTTGCCCGGTGCCGGCGACTGAAAGCCATGTCTGGCCCGGCGTGAGCATGAAGGTG